>JAIKZO010000011.1 GCA_024682115.1 Lachnospiraceae bacterium | reverse complement strand
TCCTTCAGGCTGATCCTGTGAGATATCTCCGCTGAGATAAGGATGAGTATAAGGATCAGTAAAACAAAAGCGGTCGGACGGACACTGATGAAATTATCGAATATACTCTTAAAAGTATCTTTAAAGGAGGTAAAGACGGTGCTTATGACACGACCGACAGAGAAGCCGAATCCTTCGCCGCCTCGTTTGCTGTTGCCGGGCGCCGTCGCACTTACCGCAAATCCCGCCATCTCGCAGATAAAGGGGATCGCGAGGTAACGGAGTCTTTTTGTCTCATCCGACTCATAGATCTTAAGGATGACCGCCAGAGCGAGGAAGAAATACCAGGCTGCGGCAAGGACCACTTCGGGATATCCGCCTCCGCCAAGATGTATCATACCGATGGTCTGGAGAACCAGATAACGGATCTTTCCGGTATCAAGCCACTTCATGGACCAGGTAAAACAGCACAGCGCGATCCCGTAGGGAATAATGTAATGCGATACGCTCGTCCACCAGAAGAGTCCGCCTCTTACGGTAGGAAGGAACTGTATCGAGAGTATCATTATAAGGGAATAGACTGTCAGAAAAGAATATCTGTCGAGTCCGAGTTTCTTTCTGAGCAGATAATCCGAAAAAACAAAGGAACCGCCCATGATGCAGGCAACAGCTATCCAGGGGGTTATCATATAGACTTTTTCTCCCCATATACCGGGCTGGAGCTGGAAAAGGATAAGGGATGACCAGGTTCCCTGATAGTATTTCCGAAAATGTACGATAAGATCCGCCATTGAGGAAATGATCTCACGAAGCGAACCGTGCCGGAGCATGATCCTGTGAACGGCGGCACTGTATCCGAGATCATCTCCCGTTGCTCTGTCAAAAAAAGAACAGTAGATGAGCGGGAGCATTGTGACGGTCAGTATTCCCAGTGAAATGTAAGCCGTATATTTGTTTAGCTTGGACTGTTTTTCGTTCATAAAGGATTATATCCCGATCGTTTTATTCAGGAATGGAATCTTGCTGACCAGGAATGAAAGTATATATGCGATGATAAATACTATAAGTGACACAAGAGGAACTCCGTATACGGGATCAAACGTCAGAGAATTGATCCCTGCTTTGTGGTTCAGCAGTATTATCACCATCTGATGTATGAGGTAGGCACCTAGACTTATTTTTCCCAAAAAGAATATGACAGGATGCTCTCCCGAATTATCCCAGTCGTATATATGCTTTACGATAAGAAAAGCACAGCTGCTCCTTATGAGATTCCCAACGCTGAAATTGCTCAGGAGAATGCTGATCTCCTGATCGTTATGCAGGCAGTAGACGCTGTTTAAAAGGATCGGTATCACAAGCGCCGCGATAAAGCATATGAAAAGAACGGGTATCGGAAGGATCTTCTTTTTATCCAGTTTATCAAGGTAATATCCCAGCATATAGAACAGAGCGTATCCCGAAACCGTCTGCATTCCCATGTTGCTGTAGGCACTCGAAAGATACTGTGCGGATTTTTCGGATACAAGTGACAGAAGCTGAAGCGCCTCGGGGATCACCAGGAAGAAGATGACACCGATGACGATGAAATATTTCAGCAGCGTTTCGTCCTGTGCTATCTTGGCAAGGATCGGAGTTACGATATAAAGTCCGACTATCATATAAAGAAACCAAAGATGCGAATATCCCCGTACGAATGAGGACAGCAGTGTTCCCAGACCGTTCGAATGCTCAAACAGGACGGAATATAAAAGTGACCAGAAGATGAAGATCAGGACGATCCTTAAAATGTATTTCTTGAACATTTTTTCTATGGGTATCTGTCTGGACAGGAAAAGCGCTCCGCTGATCATGCAAAAAAGAGGGATACACATGTCACAGACCACGACATATGCCCTGAATGATATACCTTCATGACTTCCCGGGGTGACCGCATACATATACTGTGTGGTAATGTGTCCGATCACCACGGTATAAGATGCCAGTATCCTCAGCAGATCGAGATAGTCCTTCCTTTTGCTCTTTGTGCTTGTTTCGCTCATGGCTGATAATTCCTTTCATGGCAGCCGCGACTGCGGCAACGATCTCTTCATCAGTTCAGTATAACACAGGTGCCCCGTGATTTCTTATTTTTATTTTTTCAGGAAATAACGATCAGGGGGATCAGGATCTGTACCCGGAAGATAAGAGAATAAGGGGAGCGGGGAATAGTTTCCACTTCCTCTTTTTGGATAATTCCTGTATAATAGTGGATAGTAGAATAAGTAAGAGGATTTTGAAGTATATAAAAATATACAAATAGCCGAAAAACCTTGATTTTACATGCACGATTAGTACATCGGTAGTACATCGGCTTCCCAAGCCGAGGAGGCGGGTCCGACTCCCGTATCGTGCTTTTTTAAGTTGTCCGAGCACATATCCGCATCATGCTCGCATGAACGCGGATATGTGCTCGAGACAACAAAGGCGCATGAGCATGTAGCGAAGCGGAATGCGAATGCGCCGTGGATTGCGAAGCAATCCATAAAAAAGCACAGTGCAAATTTGCGGAATGCGAATGCGCCGTGGATTGCGAAGCAATCAAAAAAGCTTTTAAAGAGGTATTTCTTACATGTAGCGGGGAAGGGACAATATGGATTTTCAGACTATAGTTGACAGCCTGCCTATAATGGCATGTGTGGTATCTGTAGAAAGACTTGACGGAGATGATTACGGCAAGTTCAGGATCGTTACGGGCAATAAAGCCTATATAGATTCGATCGAAAATCCGGCACCCGGAACTCAAATGCTCACCGATAAGTTTACTCCCAATGCGGAGTATACCACATATCTTACCAGAGATCTTAATTTCGAAGATGCCTGTATAAACAGCGCAGTCAAGAAAAAATGTCTTCATTCTTATGCACATCCCGACAGGATGCCAGTTTGGTTTAATATGTTTTTCCTTCCTCTTTGGCCGGATGAAGGAAATTTAAGTTACTGTATTTATATGATGGAGATCAACTTCGAAGCCGATTCGAAGCAGTTCTCGTCTATTTCGGGAGAAATGGCTTCATCAGTACTCGAGACCACGATAAGACTGCGGGGCACTAATGATTTCAGTTCGGCGATAAAGGACGTCGTGGCCGGGATCCGTGAGCTTTGCGGTGCCGAGCATTGCTGCATACTGACGATGAATGAGATCGAAAGATACTGTGAGGTCCTGGGCGAAGACTTTGCCGAGGGTTCACCCCTTTTGCCGATGGACAGGTATCTTGACGAAGAATTCTATGAGATAGCGGAAAGCTGGGAATCGACGATCGCCGGAAGTAACTGCCTCATAGTAAAGAATAAACGTGACATGGATGTCATAAAAGAACGAAATCCCGTGTGGCATGCTTCGCTTACCGGAGCGGGAGCTCAAAATATCGTTCTTTTCCCGTTGAAATCACGTAACCAGCTTCTTGGTTATATGTGGGCTCTAAACTTCGATTCGGAGCGTGCCGATAAGATAAAACAGACTCTCGAACTTACCACTTTCATTGTGGGTTCGGAGCTCGGAAACTATCTTCTGCTCGAACGCTTCAGGATCCTCAGTTCAAAGGATATGCTTACCGGCGTAATGAACCGTAATGAGATGAACAATTACGTCGACAGCCTTTGCCGCGGAGAAAAAGAAAACGAGTCCGTCGGTGTCATATTTGCCGACCTTAACGGACTTAAGGCCGTAAATGATCTGGAAGGACATAATGCGGGAGATCTTCTCCTTAAGAATGCCGCAAGTGTCTTAAAAGAAGTGTTTGACGAAAAAGAGATATTCCGTGCGGGAGGAGACGAATTTTCGATAATCGTGACGGGCATCGATCAGGATGGACTTGATGCAAAGATTGAAAAGATAAGGACCTGCTGCGAAAAGTACGATAATCTTTTCTTTGCTCTCGGCGGAGCCGTGGAAACAGACAGCCGCTACGTCCGTCTGGCATTAAGAAGTGCCGACGAGAGGATGTATGAGGATAAGAAGCTTTTCTATGAAAAACATCCCGACCGTATAGATGAAAAAAGAAACGTACAGTCCGGAAAAGAGGAGACCGCGGAAGAGTTCCGCGAGCGCAGCCTTTATCATGAGATGAATTACGATCATCTGACCGGACTGCCCAGAATGACGCATTTCTTCAAACAGGCCGAGATATGGCGCAAGTCGTATCACGATAAGGGGATTCCGGCTGCTTTGGTATTCATCAACCTTAACGGTATGAGATATTATAACCAGAAGTACGGCTTTGCCGAAGGCGATATCCTTTTAAAGAGTTTTGCGACCATCATCTCGGATGTCTTCGGTGAAGATAAGTGCAGCCGTTTCGGACAGGATCACTTTGCGGCTTTTTCGGACACCGAAAGCGTTGAAAAGAAGCTTAAAAAGGTAATAAGAGAGGCCAAGACCTGTAACGGAGGCAGGTCGCTTCCTGTAGGAGCGGGTATCTATCCGGATTCGATGGGCATGGTTGAAGCTTCTTTAGCCTGTGACAGGGCAAAGGATGCCTGCGAACAGAAAAAGGATGAGAATAAATCCTACTACAATTACTTTGATGAAAAGATGCTGGCCCGTGAGAATAACCGTCACTACATCGTTGACAATCTTGACAGGGCCATAAACGAGGGCTGGGTCAAAGCGTACTATCAGCCGATAGTCCGTGCGACCAGCAGAAGGGTCTGTGATGAAGAAGCACTGGCCAGATGGATAGATCCCGTTAAGGGAATGCTTTCACCGGCTGATTTTATCCCGATACTTGAAAATGAAAGACTTATATACAAAGTAGATCTTCATATCGTTGATATAATCCTTGAAAGGATGAAGCAGCAGAAAGCCGAAGGCATGTATATCGTTCCGATATCCGTCAACCTTTCGAGAACCGATTTTGAGACCTGCGATATCGTGGAAGAGATAAAAAACCGTGTCGAGGCAGCAGGCATTCCGACGGATCTTATAACTATAGAGATAACGGAAAGCGTCATCGGACAGAACCTTGAATTCATGAAGGAGCAGATAAGCAGATTCCAGAACTACGGATTTAAGGTGTGGATGGATGATTTCGGAAGCGGTTATTCGTCTCTGGATCTTCTTCAGGAGATGCAGTTCGATCTTATCAAATTCGATATGCGTTTCATGAGACAGTTTGATAATAACCCGAGATCGAGGGTGCTGCTCACGGAACTTATGAGGATGGCCTTAAGCCTCGGTATCGAGACTGTCTGTGAAGGTGTGGAAACGCAGGAACAGGCGGAATTCCTTAGTGAGATAGGCTGTACAAAGATGCAGGGATATTATTTCTGTAAGCCGATATCATGGGATGAGATAAAGAACAGATACAGGAACTCCATGCAGATCGGATTTGAGGATCCGGATGAAGAGGAATACCATAAAACGATCGGCGGGATCAATCTTTATGATCTTGGAGCGATCTCAAACGAGGATATCGAGACCGTTAACCAGTATTTCAATACCATACCGATGGCCGTTGTTGAATCTGACGGTATAACGATGCAGATCACACGGAGCAACAAGTCCTACCGTAAATTCATCGGAAGATTCTTTGAGGGCCGCCAGACAGGGCAGCTCGAAGCTATGGTCGATGTTGCCAGAGGCTTCGGGGGGTCATTTGCCAATGCCATTAAGCAGTGCACAAACATCGGGCAGAAAGTGTTCATAAATGAACCGCTGCCTAACGGTTCGGATGTAAATGCATTTATAAGAAAGATCGCATACAATCCCGTCAGTGGACTGTCGGCATATGCCGTTGCGGTTCTCGGTATAACTCCGAGAAATGAAGAGACGATCACCTTTATGAGCATCGCAAGAGCTCTATCGGCCGATTATCTTTACGTTTACCATGTCAATCTTGATACCGAAGAGTTCATTGAATATACTCCGGATGCGGAAAATGCTGACATTACGGCGGAAAGAAGAGGAAGCGATTTCTTTAATGCCAGCCGCAAGGATGCCAGGAAATATCTCGACAAGGATGATCAGGAAGATTTTGTCCGTGAATTCACCAGGGAAAATGTGATCAATACCATAGACAGATACGGAGCTTTTACCTATACATACAGACTTCTTGTTGATGGAGATTATCAGTATGTTAATATGAAAGCAGTACGCCTTGGGAAAGGAAGAAATAATATCATTATCGGAGTCAACCGCAGTTCGGATGACAACGATTCCGATAAACAGTAAGATCAACAGAAATGAAACTCATTAAGAAAGATCCTTCTTTTTATAAAAAAGTATTTACACTGGCATTGCCGATAGCGCTTCAAAGCCTTATCACGATCGGGGTCAACATGCTCGATACGATAATGGTAGGAACATTAGGGGAGAACGCACTGTCGGCAACTTCTTTGGCCAATTCCTTTATCACGATCTATCATATCTTCTGCATGGGACTCGGGATGGGAGCTTCCGTTCTGGTGTCCAGATACTGGGGCATGAAGAATTCCGGTGATTCGGAAAGCGAAGCCGCGATCGCACTTCGTCAGACAGTCTGCCTGATGTTAAGGCTCACGCTAGCCCTGGCGTTGATATTTGCCGCACTTACCCTGTTCATTCCGGGGATCCTTATGAGGATGTACACGAGCGAACAGGTCATAATCGAACTGGGCAGTACATACTTCAGATATTCGGTCATCACATATTTTTTCCTCGGAGCATCGCTTACCACAACGATAGCGTTAAGGAGCGTGGGACAGGTAAAGCTTCCTTTATTTGTTTCGATGGGTGCGTTCTTTGTTAACCTCGGAGCCAACTATGCGTTCATCTTCGGAAAACTCGGAATGCCGAGGATGGAGGTTGCGGGTGCCGCACTCGGTACGCTGATCGCCAGGATATTTGAAACGGTCATGATACTCGGATACCTTTTCCTTAAGGATGACAGGATCGGCTTCCGGGTAAAGGACTTCTTTATGAAGACCGGATCGCTCATCGGAGAATACATAAGGATCAGTATCCCGGTGCTTATAAGCGATGCGATCCTTGCTTTCGGAAATAATTCGATCGCGATGGTGATAGGTCATCTCGGTGCTGCGTTCGTAGCTGCAAACGCCATTACCAGCGTAACCCAGCAGCTCAGCACCGTAGTCATACAGGGTGTCAGCCAGGCAGGTGCGATCGTTACCGGACAGACTCTCGGAATGGGACAGAAAGAAAAGACCATGGAACAGGGCTGGCTCTTTTTGGGGCTCGGGTTCGGTCTCGGCCTTATTTCGGCACTCTTTATCATGATCGCCTCAGGCCCCGTTATCGGAGCATATAAAAACGTAAGTGCGGAAACGAGCGACATAGCATACCAGCTGATGAACGCGATCAGCCTTATAATTGTATTCCAGGCAACCAACAGCATCATGACCAAAGGTGTCCTTCGCGGAGGCGGAGATACCAAAATGCTGATGCTTACCGATAACATCTTTCTCTGGGCTCTTTCGATACCCCTGGGACTTCTTGCGGGTTTCTGGTTACATCTTCCCGCTTTCTGGATATATGTCTTTCTTAAGTCGGACCAGATCGTTAAGACCTTCTGGTGCATTATCCGATTAAAGAGCGGAAAATGGATCAAGAAGATATCTACGGGCGCGAAGCCCTGATCCCGGTTTTTCCTTAAAGATCCCCATTTTTCCTTATAAAACAGGCGTTTTATGAATTTTTAAAAAAGATATTGACTTTATTATCTAACCGTACTATCATAGGTAGTACAGTTAGAACACAAGGAGGTAAGTGATCGGATGATAGTGATTGACTACAAGGATGCCCGGCCGATATATGAGCAGGTCGTTGAACGCTTTTCCGAGCTCATTTTAAAGGGCGTGCTCGAAGCCGATTCCCAGATGCCGTCCGTAAGGAGCCTCGCGATGGAGTTATCCATCAATCCCAACACCATTCAGAAAGCCTATATGGAACTTGAACGGCGCGGATACATATATTCCGTGAAAGGGAGGGGGAGTTTTGTTCAGGATGCAAAAGCGCTGCTTAATGAGCGAAAGAAGAACTGCCTTGCAAGGATCGCAGACGAGACCAGAGCGGCCATTGGATACGGCATTACCAAAGAAGAAATAAAAAATATGGTTGATTCCATATAAAAGAGGGGAGAATCATGATAGAGATCAAAGGATTAAACAAAAGCTTTGATAATATCAAAGCGGTCGACAATGTCACCTTCGACATAAAAGAAGGTGAAGTGTTCGGCCTTATAGGAACCAACGGTGCCGGAAAGAGCACCATATTAAGGATCCTTTCTGGAGTATACAGACCTGAGAGCGGAACCGCACTCATTGACGGAAACGAGATATACGACAACGTCGAAGTTAAGAAGAACGTTTTTTTCATTTCCGACGAGCCGTATTTTTATCCCAATTCCACGGCGCTTTCAATGGGAGAGTTCTATGCGGGATTATATGAAACGTTCGATAAGGAAGCGTTCGAAAAGTATATCGATGCGTTCAAGCTCGAAAGGAACAGAAAGATAAATACCTATTCAAAGGGTATGAAAAAGCAGCTTGCGATGTTACTCGGCATCTGCGCCAAGACAAAGTATCTTCTCTGCGACGAGACTTTTGACGGACTCGATACCGTCATGAGACAGGCGGTAAAGAGCATACTTGCCAAGGAGATCGAAGACAGACAGCTGACACCGATCATCGCATCTCATAACCTGCGCGAACTTGAGGATATATGCGATCATATCGGACTGCTCCACAAGGGCGGTATCCTTTTATCAAGGGATCTTGAAGATATGAAACTCAACATCCAGAAAGTACAGTGCGTGTTTAAGGATGAGGCCGACAAGGCCAATGCCCTGAACGGAGTTGAAGTTGCGTGCGAGAGCAAGAGAGGACAGCTTTACACTTATACTTTAAGGACGACCCGCGAAGAGGCAATAGCTAGGTTCTCGAGCGTGGATACGATTTTCTACGAAGTACTTCCTCTTACACTTGAGGAGATATTCATAAGCGAAACGGAGGTGGCCGGATATGACATCAAAAAGATCCTTCTCGGCTAATACCGGTATTGCCGGAAAACAAAAGATTTGGATGTGGATAGTCAGCATTCTTTCAATGCTCATAATGTATCCTTCGGTCCTTATCATCTATCTTAACAGGATAATATCGTGGTATCCCACGGATACACCTGCTCAGAAAGAGATTTACATATATCAGATGAAGGAAGCGGTATGCGACGCATTAGGATACAGGTATTCATTCCTTTTCTTCGGCCTTGGAGTCGTATTTGCGTTCGGTATTTTCGGATACCTTAATAACCGCAGTAAAGTGGACATGATAAAATCAGTCCCCGTAAAGGCACGTCAGATCTACATGTCGGATTATGTTTCGGGTGTTGTCATCTGCGTTATCCCTTATGCCGTGAGCCTTATCCTTTCGCTCATCATCGCATTGGGATGGGGATTCCTAACTGCCCTTGCGGTAAAGGAAGCCGTCTTTACGTTCGTTCTTAACATGGCGGTATTCTTCTTATATTACAACGTCGGTATCTTATGCATATGTCTTACGGGAAACCTCTTTGTTGCATTCGGAGGATTCATGGCGCTGTCTTTCGGCCCTGTACTTATCTACTCGGCTTACGATATGCTCAAGGATTACTTCTTTAAGAGTTCCGGCGGTTTCTATATGGGATATGTGTCAAAACTCCTTCCGCTCGGATATACGGACGAGTATTCATATAACATAAAGATGCTTGATGATTTCGGCAAGGAGATGAAGCTCATCCTGCCTGATGCGATCCCGTGGTTCATAGCAGCGGTAGTTACCGGAATACTTGCTTACCTCTGCTTTGCAAAAAGACCTGCCGAGGCTACTCATAAGGCTGTTTGGTCAAAGGCTCTTTGCAACGTATTAAAGCTCATTATCATACCGTCTGCGGCTCTGATAGTTTCGATAATCGTTTACCAGTCATCTGCGGAGATCAAATGGATCATGGTCGTTTCGGCTATAGTTACGGCTGTCCTTACGGGCATGATGCTTGAAGCGATATTTGCCTTTGACTTAAAGGGTGCCCTGAAGGGCCTTTGGTCAACCGGACTCGGAGCGGTGATCGCGGTAGTGATCCTTGCGATATTCTTTACGGATGCGTTCGGATTTGACAAATATGTTCCCACGGTTTCATCGCTTGATTCGTTCGCACTTGAGACTTACCCGAATGCATACGGCGACTATTTCGAGATAATGGACGGTGAAGGTGCCACCAGCACGTACGGCGCGGGAATAAGATGGGTAGACACCGCGGCAAGAAAAAGGGATAACATGTTCCTTAAGCAGAATGAAGCAATGATAGAGCTTGCCAGACTTGCCGTAGAAAACGACCTTTACAATAACCAGGAAGAAGGCGACGTTGTCCGCATGGACGTACTGTACAGACTGCGCGGCGGAAGAAAAGTCACCAGATGTATTGCGGTAAACAGAGATGATCCGAGATCGCTCGAACTCCTCGATGTCATCACCGGATCGGATAACTTCAACGACTTCATCTTTGCTCCTCTGACTCAGGAAGACGAGCTCGATAAGAGCAGTATCGGTGTTTCATACACCAACGGAGTCGGAAGCGAAAACATGGACATGATGCCTTCCTCAATAATAGAGATCTGGCGTGAGGATTCAAAGCAGCTTAATTATTCCTTCGGGCTAGAGAATTATCCCTGCGGAAGCATAAACATCGCCCTCCAGGGCGGAATGTCATATACCCTTCCGGTATACGACAGCTTTACGGGAACACTTAATGCCGTTAAGAAATCGGGAGCATACTTAAGCAATGAGTTCGATGCGAGCGATATAGAAAGCATCATAGTTTCGAATTATCACAGCGAGGTATGGGATGACGGAAACGATTATTACGGAGATCCCACAGTCTCAGTTACCATAGATGATCCCGAGGAGATCAAGGAACTCTTAAAGAGCATGGCTCCCGGCAGTTTGTGGAAGCTGTATGAGAGAAATGACAACGAAAACGGTTCGTATGACATTTCGGTTTTATTTGATAAAGATTATGATTATTCAAAGAAGGGAGAGAGCTTCTACTTCAGGTTCACTTCTCCCACGCCTGAATGGATAAAAGAAAGGACAACCCTTTGATCGAATGATCGTTAAATCTTTTAAGGTCCGGATTTTAATCCGGACCTTTTTTATGCATTCATTTGGTGGAGTTGGGGTTGACCAGTCACGGGCGCGGTTTTTGACCAGTCACGGGGACGGTTCTTTTGACTGGTTTCAACCAGTCAAAAGAACCGTCCCCGTGACTGGTCCTTGCCGACAAATGCCTGAAATGTTAGAATATTCTTTATGGAAATAAAAATCAGATCTTTCCTCGAAAAGGAGGAAAACGATGACTCCGCACACATTTATGTGGACGGAAGTTACAACAAGGAAACCGAGGAATATGCCTACGGAATGGTAGTCCTTAAGGATGACGGGACCGTAGAGGAATATTCGGATAAATTCTCGGATCCCGAGCTTAAGAGCATGTGGAACGTGGCCGGAGAGATCATGGGTGCATGCGCGGCAATGCAGTATGCCATGGACTATGAACTTCCGAAGATCACGATCTTTCATGACTACGAAGGGATAGCCAAATGGCCTCTTGGTGAGTGGAAGACCAAAAAAGACGGGACAAAGGCATACGTTAACTTTTACAACGAGGCCTGCAAAAAGGTTAAGATATCCTTTAAAAAGGTCACGGGTCACAGCGGAGACAAATACAATGACCTCGCCGATAAGCTCGCAAGAGGAGCGCTCGGTATCTGATATGACGTTTTTGAAATAAACTTGCATTTATGCGATATAAAAATATAGAAACGGAGATGGTACAGTGATATTTTTATTATTCAAACAGTATCCAAACGTAATGCTCGCATTGGGGATAATCTTTACCTTTGCGATAACGGTCGGAGGAATGGTGATCTTCAAGGATCTGCTCCCGGCCGATCACGGAAGGGAATTTGCCGTTGAAGGAAAGCTTTCAAAGGGCAAACCTCAGGGAGCCGGAGTGATCTTCATACCGGCATTTGCGATAGGAGCACTGCTCTTTGCGCCGGTCACGATCGAGCATTCCGTATACATAGTGATCGTTCTGATCGAGATGCTGACAGGATATCTCGATGACAGGGCCGAAAAGCCCTGGGGACGCCTTAAAAAGGGACTTTTGGATCTGTTTGTGGCACTCGCGCTGGCCTTCACATATGTGCATTATAACGGAACTACGTTCGGGTTCGGAAACTATGATTTCACGATCACCATGCCGGTATGGCTTTTCTACATACTGAGCGTGATCCTGGTCTGGGCTTCGATAAACGTTACCAACTGCGCCGACGGTGTTGACGGTCTTTCAGGAACCCTGGTAGTTATAACGCTGATCAGTTTTTATATTGCCGATCTTACCACGGAGGCTTATTCGCAGTTTGTTTATATAATCATGTTCTTCATGATAGCCATACTTGCTTACCTTTGGTTCAACGCCGGTCCCAGCATCCTTCTTATGGGTGATGCCGGATCAAGGGCGATGGGCGTTTTCATAAGCATTGTGGCTCTTAAGAGCAAGTTCCCGTTCCTTTACATTCCTTTTGCGTTTGTGATCATCCTGGACGGCGGACTCGGACTCTTTAAGATCTTCTGCATCAGAGTGTTCAAAAAGAACCCGATGAAGAAGATAAGAACTCCTTTACACGACCACGTAAGAAGAAATCTCGACACTGGATGGTCAAACGGCCAGGTTGTCATGAGATTTGCGCTTTTGCAGATGGTCATAAGCTTTGCTTTCATCTATCTGGTGCTCAGGTAAAAAGGTTTCACCGACACGGCACGTAACGAAGGCATTAAGGAGGAAGAAGGAACATGAAAGAAAGAAGAGATAAGATAAATTATTACCTTGACCTTGCGGAGACCGTTTCCCAGAGAGGAACCTGCCTTCGAAGAAAGTACGGTGCGGTCATAGTCAATAACGACGAGGTCGTATCCACCGGTTATGTCGGCGCTCCGAGAGGAAGAAAGAACTGTTCTGATATCGGAACCTGTATAAGGAACGAACTCAATATCCCCAGGGGCGAGCGTTATGAGCTTTGCCGTTCGGTTCATGCCGAGGCCAATGCGATCATTTCGGCGGCCCGTTCCCAGATGATAGGTGCGGACATGTATCTTGCCGGAGTTGATGCAGAGTCGGGTGATTATATCGCAAACTCCAACAGCTGCGCCATGTGCAAGAGGATGATCATCAATGCCGGGATCGAGCGCGTTTTCGTAAGAGATACGAAGGATGAATACCGGGTGATCGAAGTCCGCGAGTGGATCGAAAACGACGAATCCTTAAACGGGACCAGAGGATATTAAAAAGCGGAGATTTTTGAATGAAAAAAACACTGGATTACAAAAAGTACACGGAACTGGCAAGGCAGACGGTAGCCGAAGGCCAGGTTCTTTTGGAAAATGCGGATAATGTTCTCCCTTTGCCAAAGGGAGCCACGACAGCTGTTTTCGGAAGAATGCAGCTGCATTATTATAAGTCGGGAACCGGCTCGGGCGGAATGGTGAACGTAAACCGTATCATCGGTATCCTCGATGCGATGTACGAGGCCGAAAAGGCAGGAGACCTTAAGGTATATGAGCCGCTTGTGGAAACATACCGCAAGTGGGAAGAGGAAAACCCCATAGAAGAAGGTATCGGCTGGGGCAAAGAACCCTGGAGTCAAAAAGAGATGCCCCTGTCCGATGAAACGGTTAATGATGCCGCTTCAAAAAATGACTATGCCATCGTCGTCATAGCAAGAACGGCCGGAGAGGATATAGATAACAGATACGAAAAGGGCGCATATCTTCTGTCCGATGAAGAAAACAACATGCTTAAGACAGTCAGGGATAACTTTAAGAAGATGATAGTCATCCTTAACGTCGGCAATGTCATAGATATGTCATTTGTCAAAAACATCCGTCCCGATGCGGTCATATACGCATGGCAGGGCGGAATGATAGGCGGACTCGGTACCGTTGACGTACTTACCGGTGCAGTAAACCCTTCGGGACGCCTTTCGGATACGATAGCGGAGCTCATCACCGATTATCCTTCGGATAAGAATTTCGGTGATCCGAAAAAAGCCGTTTATGAAGAGGATATCTTTGTTGGATACAGGTATTTTGAGACCTTTGCACGAGATAAGGTCATATATCCTTTCGGTTACGGACTTTCCTATTCGGATTTTGAGATAAACACGGAAAACGCTAAGGTTGACGGTGAAACAGTTAAGTTCGATGCAGCGGTAAAGAACACGGGCAGCGTAAAAGGTAAGGAAGTCTGCCAGGTATATGTAAAGGCTCCGAACGGACTTTTAGGAAAGCCATCAAGAGTTCTTTGCGGATTTAAAAAGACGGGGGAGATAGCTCCCGGCGCTTCGGAAAAACTGGCTTTTGAGATACCTTTTAAAGATATGGCTTCGTTCGACGAGACGGGAAAGTGCGGACTCGGGACAGGCTTTGTGCTTGAAAAGGGAAAGTATTCGATCTTTGCCGGTAAGAACGTAAGGGATGCCGGGTGCATCTTCGAGTTTGAGCTTGATAAGGACATCATGACGGAAAGCCTTGAAAACGCAATGGGACCCGTTACGCCGTTTAAGAGGATGACGGCCGTTTCGCAAAGCAACGGAAGCGTTTCAATAGGTTACGAGGATGTTCCTTTGCGCAAGGATACGCAGAAAGGAAAAAGAGCTTCAAGACTTCCCAAAGAGATAGCTCTTACCGAAGATAAGGGATATAAGTTAAAGGGTGTCAAAGAAGGGCGTGTCTCTATGGAAGAGTTTATCGCCCAGCTTAATAAGGAAGAACTTTGCACTATAATCCGCGGCGAGGGAATGAGCTCAAAGCAGGTAACTCCCGGGACCGCAGCCGCTTTCGGCGGAATATCGCCTGCCCTTAAGGAAAAAGGCATTCCCGTGGGCTGCATGGATGACGGTCCTTCCGGCATGAGACTCGACAGCGGGATGAAGGCTTTTGCGCTTCCGAACGGGACACTGATGGCCTGCTCGTATAATACGGAACTTGTCGAGGAGCTTTATTCCGTTCTCGCAATAGAGATGTTAAAGAACAATGTAGATATCCTTCTGGGACCCGGAATGAACATCCATCGTCATCCGCTTAACGGAAGGAATTTTGAATACTTCAGCGAAGATCCCTATCTTACGGGTAAGATGGGAGCCTGTCAGGTAAGGGGCTTAAGGAGTGCCGGAGTAACAGGATCGATCAAGCATTTTGCCTGCAATAATCAGGAAGCCGGACGCCTAGAGATGAACCAGATCGTTTCTGAAAGAGCGTTAAGGGAGATCTATCTTAAAGGATTTGAGATCGCTGTAAAAGAAGGCGGCGCGAATGCTGTGATGACCACATACGGCCGGCTTAACGGCGTATGGACATCGGGCTGTTATGATCTTAACACCACTATCTTAAGAGGACAGTGGGGATTTAAGGGCGTTGTGATGACCGACTGGTGGGCACGCATCTCCGATGAAGATACCGATGGCAACAGGACCAACTTTGCAGCCATGGTACGCGCTCAGAACGATCTTTATTGCTGTGTACCGGGTGCGCTCGAGGATATAGGAGATAATGCACGTTCTTCGGTTGATGACGGAAGCCTTACGATAGGTGAGCTTCAGAGGACCGCAATAAATGTCTGCTCGTTCCTCATGGACTCGCCTGCGTTCATAAGGCAGTTCGCGGAAGGCGTTGAAGTTGAAGTTATCGGCGCCGAAGAAGGATTCGACGAAAAGGGTGTTGATATCGAATACATAAAGATAAACGGAGAGGGCACCATTGACTTGAGCAATGTCGAGTTTAAGAAAGGCGGAAGCTATTACTTCGGGATAGAACTGGAGGATCTCGGAAAATACGAGGTTACCATGACAGGTCACGGATTCCCGGGCAACGACCTTGCACAGCTTCCCGTGGTATTGTATCTGGCAACAATGCCGATAATCCAGCTTAACTTAAGGGGAGACGGCAAAACTGTTTCTGACACGATAATCAATGATTTCCTTAATAAGCCGAACGTCATGAGGATATATACGTCACTTGGCGGTATCAAGCTTGATTCCGTGACATTTAAGATGATAAGAAAAGGACTTAACGTCGACTGATAAGATAAACCGTATGGCTAGTTTGAGGGACCGAATACGTGATCGAAGTACGCGCATGAGAGCACACCCTTACAGTATGCCATACGGTTTCTTACTTCTGATTTGATGCGGTCCACATAGCCTTCGGGAACGATAACGTCGGGTGAAGCCGGCGTGAACTCGTTCTTTTTTGCTATATAGGTTCCGAGTGAAGTCTTCCAGTCATATCCGCCCGTGAAGATGAGCGCTTCCTTATCCGAGAAGATATCGCGCCCGGGCAGCAGTCTTGAATCAAATTCCACCCCGAAAAGATTACACAATGTAGGAAGTATATCCGGACTGAATACCGGTTCGTCAACTATGATCGGATCCTCGTCTTCGAGGCATCCGCTCCATATGATGAGCCTGTTGTGGTCACGCTCTATATAATTCGTAACGTTGTAACCGTAAAGCTCAGAAAGCGCAGGCATGTTTCCCAGAGCAGCATCGTTATCAAGGCTGTAAGGGAAGTGATCCGCTCCGAGTACTATAACGGTATCATCGGCGATCCCCGCTCTTTCAAGCTCATTTACGGTATATGTGAGCGCGTCTTCCAGCTCAAGGTTATTGGCTATATAACACTTGACTATCTCAGAGTATCCCAGGTTTTCCACTCTTTCATAGTTCTTAGCGGACATCCTGTTTATCTTACGTCCGTACTGCCCGTGCCCCGAAACCGTCATGTAATAGATGTTAAAGGGCTGCTTATCAATGTATGTGGGCAAAGTTCCCTGCATCATCTCAAGGTCGCTCTGCGGGAATCCCGAGCCGCTCAGGTACTGTTCCATTCCGTTTCCGACCGCCTCAAAGCCTTCCGAATATCCGAGCCGGTTGTGAGTCTGATATCGGCCGTATACTTCACCCGAATTATTATGGTAAGCCTTGCCGTAATAACCTTCGTCGTTAAGTCTGTTTCCTATGGTGATCCAGGTATTCTGTGCGGTCATCTCCTTCATAGATTTTCCGCCGTTGGCGGGGATCATTCCGAAAATATTGGCATATTCTCCGCCTGTGGTACCGGCTATCGCTGGCTGGTAGTAGTCGGGGATCTGTATGCCTTTTGTTGAAAGACGGTAAAGCGTCGGTGTGAGCTCGGGATCTATGATATCGCCCGAGAATGCCTCCGCCGAAAAGAAGATAAGGTTCTTTCCCTTGAAAAGACCGGTGTATTTATTTTTTGAACTTGGTGTCTGTGAGGCAACGTAATTGTCGAGATCTTTTTTGGTCCCGCTCGTTGACTCGGCAAGCGCGGCAAAGTCTATATCGAGGGCATTAACGCCGTAGTATGATGCCCATTCTTCCTTCGGGGGTTCAACTTCAATGACTTCCTCGGGTTCGGGCTCTTCGATGACTTCTTCCGCAGGTTCTTCTACTTCGGGTGTTTCGCTTATCTCAGCTTCCGCAACGACGGTCTCTTCTTCGGTGATCTCATTAAGGACTTCTTCCAAAGCCGCGTTTTTGCCTGCCTTTACAGTAAGTTCATCGCGCGGTGCGGGAGAAGGAAGTGATGAGCGACTAAGAGCCTCACCTGTTTCTTCACTGTTTGGAACAAAGTTCGAAATGACATTTTTCGGACCGTTTGTGCCGGTGCTTTCAAAAGCAGGCATGTCGGCAAACTCAAATTCTATCTCGTTACCGTTTCCGGATATCATCTTTTTGACATCAAGACGCACACCCGTACTGAATCCGAGAGCTTCGACAACGTTCTGATAGTTATATTCCTCATTGCACATGTACCTGTAATTATCGATCTTTCCGATAAGGAAGCCGGTAAAAAGTACGAGTACGAGGGCGATGACCGCAAAATACACTATATTGAACAAAGAATGTCGCATGGCATGATCTTTTTTTCTTAAGAATAAAACATAGAGGATAAACGGCAGAAGGAAAAGGAAGATCCGAGATAAGCCGTCAAAGCAGAAGATGAGCCTTGCGGCATCGGCTTTGAAACCTGCGACAACGCCGCCGGCACCGTTTATTATCGTATTAACATCGTAAAAGACCTTGAATGACCTGTATACGAAGAATTCCGTCAGATAAAGGACCGGAACGACAAAGAGGATAAGCGCCGTAACGAACCTGTTGGCGGAGGGCTTTTTAAAAAGTCGCATCAGGATCGCAAGGAACGCACTGTAGCCGAATGAAAAAAGCAGTGAGAGCATAAGCGACATAAGGCTCATGTCCTTTGTCGTGGAGATCCTGAAGATATATTCGTAATATGGAATAAGTAATAAAGCCGCAAAGTTAAACATAACAAATAGATAATAGCACAATTCTGCGTTAAGGGGTTATCATTTCGGGATTTTAGCCCGATATATTAATCAGTATTTTATTTTTTCGGGAATTTTATCGGATCTTCCGTGATACAGGGAATCGAAGAATGGTAATTCAGCACAATCTTCAAGCTTTAAATTCGTACAGGATGATGGGTATCACAAACTCATCACAGGCGAAGTCTACGGAAAAGCTTTCATCAGGATATAAGATCAACCGTGCGGCAGACGATGCTGCAGGTCTTGCTATCTCCGAAAAAATGAGAAGACAGATCAGAGGCCTTACCCAGGCCTCTTTAAACTGTCAGGATGGCATATCTCTGGTTCAGATAGCGGACGGTGCGCTCAACGAAGTTCACGATATGCTCCACAGATGTTCTGAACTCAGTGTCAAAGCCGCAAACGGTACGCTGACGGATATGGACAGATCCTACATCCAGTCCGAGGTCGACCAGATCGTTTCGGAAATAGATAAGATAGCGGAAAGAACAACGTTTAACGAAATTCCTGTTCTTCAGGG
>JAIKZO010000175.1 GCA_024682115.1 Lachnospiraceae bacterium | reverse complement strand
CCGATAGTTGCGGCATTATCCGTCGGCGCTCGTAAGATGCTTAAGATATTTGGGGATCATTTCTATATTTTCCCCTGGCAGGAAGGCAGTATCACCGACTGGAACAACATTTCCGCCGATCAATGCTTCATGGCCGGAAAGATCCAGGGAATGATACATTCCATTGAACAGAGGGAAACAAAAGATACTCCCGAACTCAGTAATATCGACTGGGACGGATATATCAAAAAAGCAAAGCCGGTAAATGATAAGATCGCCGAAATCCTTGAAGAAAACAGAGAACTTCTTTTTCAGGTTCAAGAAGAACTTAATGAGGCAAGGATGTTTCTTCCGGGTATAGAGTGCATCACGGATGAGGATATGGATCCCAAGAATGTGATGTGGCACGAGGAAAAACCCGTAGTGATCGATCTTGAGTGTCTTGATCACGGGAATCCCGTCTCACATGCCCTTCAGTTATCCCTTCAGTGGGCCGGCGTTACGTTATGTGATGTCGATCCGCGTAAGATTAGAGCTTTTTTTGAAGGATATCTTTCCGAATACGATAACGGATTCAGAGATTATGACAGGGTTTTCGGATTGGCGTATACCTGGATAGAGTGGCTTGAATACAATATCGAACGGTCACTGGGAGAATACGCGGATGAAGCGGAGCACCGGATGGCAGAAGCCGAAGTGTATAATACTCTTAAGCGGATCAGATATATCCGTGACATGGAGGATGAATTAAAGAAGGAATTAGAGTTATAATAGAGAAGTAACTGTTTTGAGGAACTCTCTTTGAGGATAAGTATCATGCCGGACCAGTATGAAAGAACCCGGTTGCTTCTGGGTGAAGAAGCGATGGAAAAACTGAAGAATTCCAGAGTTGCCGTGTTCGGTGTCGGAGGAGTGGGAGGCTATGTCTGCGAAGCACTCGTAAGAAGCGGAGTGGGCAGCATAGATATCATCGATAAAGACGAGATCAGTCTTTCAAACTTGAACAGACAGATAATAGCTACGAGAAAAACGATTGGCAAAGACAAGGTCGATGTCATGAAAGAACGTATGCTTGAGATCGATCCCGATGTTAAGGTGACGGTTTATAAATGTTTTTTCCTTCCGGATAATTCGGATTATTTTCCTTTCGAGGAATACGACTATGTGGTGGATGCGGTCGATACCGTGACCGCAAAGATAGAACTTGTAATGAAGTGCACCGAAAAGAACGTTCCCATAATAAGTTCAATGGGTGCGGGCAACAAGCTTGATGCGAGCGCTTTCAGGGTGGCGGATATCTATGATACTAAGATGTGTCCGCTGGCAAAAGTTATGAGACATGAACTTAAGCAGCGCGGCATAAAAAAGCTTAAGGTGGTGTACTCCGAAGAAAAACCGTTAAAGCCTCTTGAGGATATATCGGATTACGAAAAGACCGGAAAGGACGTACCGGGAAGTGTGGCTTTTGTTCCCTCGGTGGCCGGCCTTATCATAGGAGGAGAGGTCATAAAGGATCTGATCGGATGAAATTGTAAACGATCGGTGATCGCATCGGGCGGACAGCTGCACAGAAGAGCAGACGACTGAAATGCCGGGTAATCGGGGGATGGTACGGATATGTGTTTTCGGAGGATAGGATGACTGGGACATTTAATAATAACGGAAAGACAGCCATATGGTGGCTGGGACAGATGGGACTGATGGTATACATCGGAGGGAAAACCCTCTGTTTCGATTACTATGCATCTCCGAGCAACCATAGAAGAGTCGATCCGCCGGTTTCCGCTGAGGAATTGACAGGCATAGATGCCTTTATAGGCACGCATGATCATCTTGATCATATCGATCATGATTCCTGGAAGATCTGGGCTAAGACAAATCCCAAAGCAAAATTCATCTTCCCGCGAAAGCACATTGACACAGTTCTTGCTGACGGTGTGGATGAGAAAAATGCGATCGGATTGAATGCCGGGGAGTCATATAAGATCGGCGATGCTACGATCCATGCCATTGCAGCTTCACATGAGTTTTTGGATCGTGATCCCAAGACCGGTCTTTATCCTTATCTTCAATACATCATCGAAGGTGACGGCATAAGGATCCATCATGCGGGAGATACCTTACGGTATGAAGGAATGCTTCCGGCGATAACAGCCTTCGGCAGGATAAATGTCCAGCTCCTGCCCATTAACGGACGCGATGCAAAACGCTATCTTAGAAACTGCATCGGAAATATGACTTATCAGGAAGCTGCCGATCTGGCGGGTGAAACGGGACCGGATCTGGTGATCCCCGGACACTGGGACATGTTTGAGGATAACAGCGCAGATCCGAATGAATTTGCGGATTATATCAAAGCCAAGTATCAGGATAGGATACTCTGCAGGATCCCCCGGATAATGGAAAAGATAGAACTTTAACTTTAAGCTTTGGAGGAAAAGGAAATGGACAGTAAGGTAATGTTGGATATCAGGAATTATTCCAAGTCATACGGCGGAGATAAAAAGGCCGCCGACGATGTTTCGCTCAGCGTTATGAGCGGAGATATCTACGGTTTCATAGGACATAACGGAGCCGGAAAATCAACAACGATAAGGGCTGTCGTCGGTGTCCTTGATTTCACCGACGGAGATATATACATAGACGGGCATTCCGTTAAGGATGAGCCCATGGAATGCAAGAAGATAACCGCCTATATACCTGACAACCCGGATCTATACGATAATCTTACGGGGATACAGTATCTGAATTTTGTGGCGGATGTATTCGGTATCAGCGCTTCCGACAGGGGAGAAAGGATAAAAAAATACGCCGATCTTTTTGAGATAACGGATTCACTCGGTGATCTTATAGGATCATATTCACACGGTATGAAGCAGAAGGTTGCGATCATTTCCGCACTTATCCATGACCCTAAGCTGCTTGTTCTTGATGAGCCTTTTGTGGGACTTGATCCCAAAGCCACGTTCACCTTGAAGGAGATCATGCATGAAATGTGCGAACGCGGCACTGCGATATTCTTTTCAACCCATGTTCTCGATGTGGCGGAAAAACTCTGCAACAAAGTGGCTATAATAAAGCAGGGCAGGATCATCGCGTCCGGTACCATGGAAGAACTGACCGAAGGTCATTCACTCGAAGAGACATTCCTGGAGGCAGAAAATGAACAGTAACAATATCCTTTTGTTTAAGACTCTGCTCCTTTCCACAAGTCAGAGGAATATATTTAAATATACGACCGATAAAAAGAAGAAAAAGAGGATCATCCTTGCGTATGTCGGGCTTGCATGTTTATATGCGATGCTCGTGGGGTACAGCTATCTGACCACCGTTGGATACGGGAAGTTCGGCCTCATAGGTTCGGCACCTGCGTTATGTGCGCTCATCATCAGCCTGCTCGCTTTTGTCTTTACATTCTTTAAGACAAACGGATATCTTTTTAATTTCAGGGAATATGACATGCTGATGTCGCTCCCTTTCGAAGCAAGTACCGTTGCCGCATGCAAGTTTCTTTATATGTATGTAAAGAGCCTTCCTTACTATCTTTGCATATCGATCTCAGTGATGGTCGGATACGGGAAATATGCACACCCTTCGGTGATCGTATATCCTATATGGATCATTCTTACGCCTTTCATTCCGATAATACCCATGTTGTTTTCGGCATTTATCGGATTCCTTATCGCAAGGATCAGTTCCGGATTTAAAAAGAACAATCTCATCCAGACGATCCTCACGTTTGCTTTTGTGATCTTCTGTTTTTCGTTAAGATATATAATAGAATATGTCTTCAGGGAAGATAAACTTCAGGAAACAATGGATAACCTTTCGCAGGTTACCGATGATGCGGCTTCTGTCTATCTGCCCGCCAAATGGTTTGCGGATTCGATCACGAAGCTCGGGATATCGGACATGCTGCTTCTGGTCGGGGTGAGTCTTGTCCTGTTTGCTTTGATCTTCCGTATCGTGGGACGCTCATACAGAAATATCAATTCATCGCTTAAGTCGCATGCCGCTGCGAAGAATTTCAGGATGACCGACCAGAAAAAACACAGTGTGGAGCAGGCGATAGCATTCAAGGAACTGAAAAGGCTTATGGGCTCCACAACATATATGGTGAACGGTGCCATGGGAGAGATACTGGCTGCCCTGCTCGGAATAGTCACGCTTATCGTCGGATTCGATAAGATCGTTGCCGTAGTTACGCAGAATGCTCCGTTCGATTATGCTATGGTTTATCCGGCGATACCGCTCATAGTTTATTTCTTTATAGGGATGGTGGCGACCACCGCATGTTCACCATCGCTTGAGGGCAGGAACTACTGGATAGTACAGAGCCTTCCGATAACAAAAACGACACTTTATAAAGGTAAGATGCTCTTTAATATGTATCTTTCCGTTCCGTTCATGTTTTTTGCGATACTGTGCCTTTGTATTTCGGCTAAAGTATCTTTGATCGATATGGTACTTTTCCTGGCATTGGGATTCGTGCTTTGTGCGTTTTCCACGACCTGGGGATGTGTATGCGGAATAAAGCATATGCGCCTTGACTGGGAAAATGAGGTTGAGGTAATAAAGCAGGGTTCCGCCGTTGCGATATATATGTTTCCGAATATGTTCGCGGTAATGATACTCTGCGTACTGGTAGTGATCGCAGGGCAGTATGCGGATCAAAGGGTCGTAACGCTCGTACTTATTTTGATCGCCGGGTTGCTTTCCGCACTCAGCTATAAAAGAGCAATAAAACTTGCGGAAAAAGAAGGATAAGGGGAATTGTAAGTGAAAGACAGGATCAGGCGGCTTGCAGGTTATCTAAGACGATCGATATATACCGGAGAACGCGTTAAAAAGCAGCTCAGCATCATCAAGTGGATGGGCTATATCATCGCGCTGATCGGTGCCGTGATGACCGTGCTTAATATATTGCAGCATAAGGGTGTGGTTACTTATACGACACTTGCGATAAGCGTTGCAGGTATCATTATCGCATTTTCGGCCAAAGTGCTTAAGAATCGGAAGATAGCTCTTATATCAAGCTGGCTTTTTTGTGTCTTCATTTTCACATATTATTCGATAACCGGGACAAACGAAGGATTCGCGATCCTCTGGACTTTGATGATACCGCTTGCCCTGGGTTATTTCGGAGGCATCCATTACGGGATCACCGTTTCACTCTATTATGAGCTTCTGTTCATAGTCCTTTTCTACACGCCCCTTAAACAGTATGTAGCGGGTTATTATTCGGTCACCTTCACTCAAAGGTTTCCGATCCTCTATCTGACTTCCATCCTGCTTAATTCGGTAACGATGATAAGCAATCATATTAATACGCTCCAGCAGATGGAATATGAGGTCAGACTCAAGGAAGCCCTTAAACTTGCTGAAGAGGAATCAAAGCGTGCCCAGGTGGCTAACGAGGCCAAATCATCATTCCTTTCGAATATGTCCCATGAGATCAGAACACCGATAAATGCCGTGCTCGGCATGAATGAGATGGTCCTTCGTGAGAGCGCGGATGTTAATGTCCTTACCTATTCGGATAATATCAGGGTAGCCGGTAACACGCTGCTTGGGATCGTGAATGATATACTTGATTTTTCCAAGATAGAAGCCGGAAAGATGGAGATCATCCCGGTTGATTACGATCTTTCTTCGCTTATAAACGATCTGGTGAACATGATACAGTCGAGAACCGATGCCAAAGGCCTTGAACTCATCCTTGAAATGGATCATGAAATGCCGAAGCTGCTTCACGGCGATGAGATACGTATCAAGCAGGTCATAACCAACATTCTGACCAACGCCGTAAAATACACTGAAAAGGGAAGCGTTACGTTCGGGATGACATATGAAAAGACAGACGATCCGGATTCCGTTTTGCTGAAGGCATTTGTTAAGGATACGGGTATCGGTATCAAACCCGAAGATATGGAAAAACTCTTTTCCAAATTTGAAAGGATCGAGGAAGAAAGGAATCGTAATATCGAAGGAACCGGTCTTGGAATGAACATTACAAGAAGGCTCCTCGAGATGATGGATTCATCGCTTAAGGTAGAGAGTGTCTACGGGAGCGGATCCACATTCTCATTTGTGCTTAAGCAGGATGTAAGGAAATGGGATCCTCTCGGCGATTATGAAAAGTCATACAGAGAATCGCTATCCGAAAGAAAGAAATATAAAGAGAAGTTTACCGCACCCAATGCACATATCCTGGTAGTCGATGATAATGCAATGAACCTTATGGTATTTAAGAGCCTTCTTAAAAAGACCTTTATCAATATCGATACCGGTGAAGACGGATTTGAGTGCCTCGCCCTTTCGAGAAAAAGGAAATATGACGTGATATTCCTCGATCATATGATGCCGGGTAAGGACGGTATTCAGACTCTTAAAGAACTTAAGGAAGAGCCGGACAACCCGAACCTGGATACGCCGTTCGTATGCCTTACGGCAAATGCGATATCGGGTGCCCGCGATGAGTATATAAATGCCGGATTTGATGATTATCTCACCAAACCTATCGACTCGGACAGGCTGGAAAGCATGCTCATAGATTATCTTCCGGATGAACTCATCGAAGAACCCGGTGATGATACGGAAACGGACAATGTTCCTTCGGCTTCGACAGACATCCCGGAAGAACTTTCCGCGCTTAAAGACCAGGGCAGGATAGATGTCATGCTCGGGCTTAAGAACAGCGGGACGCTCAATGCGTATCTGCCGCTGCTTAAGGTCTTTTACGAATCCATGGGAGAAAAATCCGAAGAGCTTACGGGATTTTATTCCGAAGAGGACTATGAAAACTATACGATCAAGGTCCATGCGCTGAAGAGTTCCGCAAGGATAATCGGAGCGACCCGGTTCGGAGAGGACGCGCAAAAACTTGAAGACGCCGGAAAAGCAGGTGACTACGGATATATTAGGGAACATCATGACGGGTTCATGAATGAGTATATTGGATTTAAGGACATCCTTTCACCGATATTTGAAGATGATAAAGATGCTTCCGATAAACCCGTTGCCGGAGAGGAACTGATGAGCGAGGCTTATCTGGAGATCCGCTCGGCGGCTGAGGATATGGACTGTGACAGACTCGAGTCGGAATTTGAAGAAATGTCCGAATATGCCGTCCCGAAAAAGGAGGAAGCTCTCTGGAATAAGATCCGGAATGCATTTGAGCAGTTTGATTATGACGGAATCGTATCGCTGCTTTCGGAAAAGTCTTAACATGACTTTGGTATTTGGTGAAAAGGGGGGAACAATATGGCAGAAGCAAAAAAATACATGTCCGATATCCATCTGGAGGATTATACGGAACAATACGAAGGAAAAAGGGCAACCGCGGATTCATATATCTTTACGGAAGGAAGAAAACGTGAATCGCTGAACGGTAAATGGAATTATGCCGTAGATCAGTACGATACCTGCATAAGGCAGAAGTGGTATCTGGAAAGATATGTCGACGAGAAAGGATTCACTTTGCCGCTCGATTATTCCTTTGATGAGTGGCCGCTCATGGATATCCCGTGCTGCTTTAACGTGAAGGATCAAAAATATCTCCTTTATGAAGGCAGTATGATATTTACCCGGAGGTTTAAGTATGAATCCGAAGGGGATGAAGAAGTTATTTTGCGTATCGGTGCGGCAAATTATCTTATGAGGGTTTTTATAAACGGTGAATATGCGGGATTGCATCGGGGAGGTTCCACTCCCGCATTCTTTGACATAACGGATATGTTGAAAGAGGATAACCGTATCATCATTCAGGCCGATTCCGCGAGAAGGACCACACAGGTTCCCGCGGAAAATACCGACTGGTTCAATTACGGAGGCATATACCGTGATGTTGAACTCATACGCGTTCCGAAGATACACATCAGGGACTTCAGGGTATTCCTTGTTCCCGACGGAACATACAGCCGTATAAAGGCAGAGGCTGAACTTTCGGGAAATGTGGATGCCGTTGCCTGTTTTTCCGTTCCCGGGCTCGGTATCGAAAAGGAAATGGAAATAAAAGAAGGAAAGGGTAGCTGCATAGTGGAATGTACTCCGCAGCTCTGGACTCCCGAAGAGCCGAGGCTTTATGACGTTAAGCTTACCTGCCGGGGGGATTCCGTTTCCGACAGAGTGGGCTTCAGACAGATAAGCGTTGAAGGAAGGCAGATCCTCCTTAACGGCAGACCTATATTCTTAAGAGGAATAAGCTGCCATGAGGAGAGCGTTACAAACGGCAGGGCCCTTACAAGGGAAGAAAGGACGGAGAACCTTAAGCTGGCCAAAGAACTGGGCTGTAATTTCATGCGTCTTGCCCACTATCCGCACCATGAGGAAACCGCCAGGCTTGCCGATGAGATCGGGATCCTTTTATGGGAAGAGATACCCGTATACTGGGCCATACGTTTCGGAAGGGAAGAAACATATAAGGATGCGGAGAATCAGTTAACGGAGCTGATAAAAAGGGATTTTAACCGCGCGAGTGTCATCATCTGGTCGGTTGGAAACGAAAATGCCGATACCGACGAAAGGCTGACCTTTATGAAAGGACTTGCCGATCGCGCTCACGATCTTGACGGGACGAGGATGGTATCCGCGGCATGCCTTGTTGATGCACAGGAAAACAGGATAGCAGACAGGCTTTCCGACAGTCTTGATATCATCGGGATCAACGAGTACTGCGGCTGGTACACACCGGACTTTTCTAAACTTCCGGAACTGATGTCAAACAGCGACCCCGATAAGCCGGTGATAATAACCGAATTCGGTGCGGATGCTCTTGCCGGTCTTCACGGGACTCCGGATGATAAGGGAACGGAAGAGTGCCAGGCGGATGTCTATGGGAAACAGATAGAAGCTCTTTCGGGAATAGAATATATAAAAGGAATGACTCCTTGGATATTTTATGATTTCAGATGCCCGAGAAGGACTTCTTCGATCCAGGGTTATTACAACAGGAAAGGACTTCTTTCAGAGGATAAAAAGTACAGAAAACCGGCATTTTACATACTCCAGAAATTCTACAACGATCCTGACGGGAGCGCCGGTTAAGAAACAGTTAAGAAATTAATAAAATTATTTAAGGATCATACAGGATTCATCTCAAGACTGCTAAAGGACCTTTGCGATAAATTGTTATCAGCAAAGGTCCTGTGCTTTTAGTACGGGGAAATAAATAGTATGAACCCGTATTAAGGGTGGGTGAGGATTGAGAGAGGATAAAAAGATGGAATTTCTGAAGAGTAAGAAAAAGGTTTCGATCGTAGCGGTGATCCTGGCAGCAGTGATCGCGATAGGCGGAATGTCAATGCATGCCAATGCGGCAATGAAGGTTCATACCTACACGGTCGCAAAGCAGAACATAGTAAAGACAGTTGAACTTAACGGTAACATCGTTTCGGACGAATCCGAATCATATTATTCAAATATCGAAGGCAGGATAGCAAGCATAAACTTCAAGGCAGGAGATTATGTTAAAAAGGGTGATGTGATCATATCATACGATACCGATGAGATAGACAGGGTCATAGCTCTGACGGATTATTCGATGAAGGAAGCATTCGGCAACTATGACAGCATCATTCAGGCAGGCGGAAGGAGCGCAGGTCTTTATTCGGAGGCCAAGACGACTCTGGCGGATCTTGAAAACCAGATAGCCGTTACACAGGCAACTATCGAGGCTACGCAGAACAGTCTTATCGAGAAAAGGGCGGCTCTTGCGGATGAAGGAGCAAATCTTCAGATATCCGTTATCGACTGGGCAGACAGTCCGGATTCGGATGAATATGAGAATCTCCAGAAGCTCATTGCATCAAATACCTGTGCACAGCAGTATGATCCCGAGATCGTAAGGATGCAGGAAAACCTCACTTACCTTAATGACCAGCTTGCTTCATATAAAGAATTAAAGTCACAGATGGTATCGCAGAAGGCGACCGGATATGCGGGACTTATCACAAACGGAACAAAAGAACAGATAGAGGCGGCCAAGGCGGCAAACGAGATCTCGACTGCGGATAAGGTTGAAAAGCTTGAGGCTGCAAAACAGGGTGTCAGGTCTGATTTTTCCGGTGTCATAACGAGCATCGGCGTATCCGAGAACGAGACCGTAGGGAACGGAACATTCCTTTTTACGATCGAGTCTACCGAAAATGTTGTTATAAAGGTAAACGTAAATAAATATGATATTATGGATATCGAAGAAGGTTTGAGCACAAGCACCGTGATCAAGAACAAAGAGTATACCGGAAAGGTTTCAAGGATAGAGCATATGACCGGAAACGGCGAAAATGCCAGCGTCGGTGTTGAGGTCAGCTTCGACGAACCGGACGAAGATCTGATACTCGGGCTTGAGACCAAGGTTAAGGTTACGACAGCTTCACACAATGATGTAACGGTTATCCCCATGGATGCCCTCTGCATGGATGAAGAGAGTAACTACGTATTCGTGCTTGACGGTAAAAAAGCCCTTCGTAAGAACGTAGAGATCGGCGTTAAGAATGACGACAATGTAGAGATCGTATCCGGAATCGATGCCGGTGAGATCGTGATCTGGAATGATGATTCGGAACTTACCGACGGAATGGATGTACGTTCGGAATAAATCTTAGGCGGAGATAAAAATGGATTCGGCAAAAAGACAGATACTTACAGTCAGGGACCTTTCAAAGACGTTTTCAAACGATTCGGTCCAGCAGCATGTATTAAAAAACTTAAATCTATCGATATACAAAGGTGATTTTACGGTCATAATGGGTAACTCCGGATCCGGAAAGAGTACACTCCTTTATGCGCTTTCCGGAATGGACAGACCTACACTCGGAACGATCACATACTATACTACTGACGGAAAAGACGGGATAACGGAAACTGAGATATCGACCTTCAACAATGACAGGCTTGCGATATTCCGCCGCGAGCATGTGGGATTTGTTTTCCAGCAGAATTACCTTAATGACAGCATGAGTGCTCTCGACAATATCATGGTGTGCGGTCTTCTGCAGCATAAGAACAGAAAAGAACTGGCCGAAAAAGCAAAGAGATTACTCAACAGGGTTGAGATAGGCGAGGGTGATTATAACAAGTTTCCGACTCAGATGTCGGGAGGACAGCAGCAGAGAGTTGCCGTTGTAAGAGGAGTCATCAACAGCCCCGAGGTCCTTTTTGCGGATGAGCCTACGGGTGCATTGAACTCACAGAATACGGAGAACGTACTTAATATCATGTCTGACCTTAATAACGAAGGTCAGAGCATAGTAATGGTA
>JAIKZO010000155.1 GCA_024682115.1 Lachnospiraceae bacterium | reverse complement strand
TGTATATTCCGGTATCACTCGGTCATAGTCCTGGGTCTCCAGCCATTCTTTCACCACTTTGTTCGGTGCCTGACTGTCTATATTGAAGAGGATCCCGGTGTCCTTCCGGACAGCCACCAGATCATACTTTGTCTTTCTGTCTGGTGTCCCCGGAGCAGTCAGCCATACTTCACATCCCGGGATCAGTAGTTCCCTGCACCTGCCAGTGTTCTTTACGTGAACTGTTTCCTTCTGCCCATCTATATCCACTTCCGCGATGAAGCGGTTGGGGCGATTTCTGAAAACTGCCAGGACAATATTCCCATATTCCATATATTTACATCACTTCTCTTCCGTAAATATCCCAGTAAGTCTGGGAACCTCGAATCTGCTCGTAAACAGATCACACTTGCACAAAAACTCATCCTGATCCACATAATTCATGGCTCCAAAATCAATATAGTTCCCGACTCTCGCCATGATCAGTGCTTTCGCCAGTGGATCCTCCGACTTCTCGATTTCCTCACGGAGAGAGTCTTCCATACCCAGCACGTGTTCCGCATCTAATTGCTTCCACTATTGATTACTACAAATCTCCCGGTGTCCGGATTAACAATTACTGCATATGTATGTGATCCGGCGCCGTGATAAGAATCATAATACAGTAGTCTACTATACTATCTTTCGATGTGTCATATTTATTTCTTAAATACATATTCCGTAGCCACTCTAAAAAAGCAATAAGCCATCCATATAAGCCACGTGTATTCCCATTTTTTTGTAATAAGACTGATGATGAGATATAATATTGCAACAGTAATAGCAATGATCCAATTATATATTTTCTTTTTTCGATTCTGCTCATTGATAGAAATATCTACTAAATCAGATATTATATCTTCCGTCTTGGTGCTGCTCTCCAGTCTTTCTCCGGCAATTATTTCAGAAACAGATATATCAAGCGCCTCAGCTAACGGTTCAATTAGTGAAATATCGGGAAAACCCTTTGCTGTTTCCCATTTAGAAATAGTCGCATTTGATACTCCGATTCTGTCAGCAAGCTGTTTTTGAGTCAGACTTTTTTCTTTTCTTATTTGTGCTATAAGCATTCCTGTTTTTTCATTGTTCATTATAAAATCACTCCTTTTTTTCTTTTATAATAGACAATGGTCGCTATACAATACAATCAACGCTAAGTAAAATCGTACTACTCTGCGTAAAACTGAAGCTCTCTCTTTAATTATGGTTATCAGATTATATTGTTTGTTCCTTTTTCAAAAGCATTTTTCAAAGACAAATCGGATTTGTTTAAGTGAAATTTAGTAATTCCTCAAACACTTTAGCATAACATTCCTCCGGAATTTTCGGCCATTCGCATTCTCCATTTTCTTTGTAACAAATCTCCATAGCACGACTCAACATACTACCATGGGTGAACTCGCCATTTTTATCCGTAATCAATAGTTCTGTAAATCTAGTCCAATATGGTGCAACCTCAAATAGTCCTGATTTATGTAGTTCAAATAACAAGTACTCTATATCTGCTTCCAATGCAATAAATTCCGGCGTCCATGCTCCATCGTAACCATGAAGAATCATAAATCGGTATTGGTATGGCGAATCAATAGACACACCTACTGATCCAGGATTCCAGATATGAGTGGTACCGCATAATGTTTCCATCTTACTGTGCGTGTGACCACATATGATGTAATCCGCATTGGTCTCTGCAACCACCTCATTCAAGCTCTGCTGATGAATTGCGAAATTCTCATTTACTTTTCTAGGGGATCCATGACAGATTACAATATCTGGAAAACCTTCATTTTCCACTGTCATCGATATTGGTAAACTATTGAAAAACTCCACATCTTCTTTTGTCAGATGCTGGTTCGCATATCTTAGTAATCCAATTGTACTAGGATAATCGTCCCACTCCGGATATGCTTTCCCCAGTTCATCAAGCTGGTAGTTTTCCTTGTTCCCCCGCAAAAAGTAACACTGCTTTTTCTTTCTTAAGTTGTATAGTATCTTCATCGTTTTCTCGATTCCAGGAAACTCACCTGTGTAGTCACCAAGAAAGCAATAAAAATCGATGTCTTTATCTTTTAAATAATCCAGGCACTCCTCAAGCGCAATATGATTCCCATGAATGTCTGATAATACAGCGATGTTCATAAATATATGCCTCTACAAATTCCGGTCTGTGTCACATATCTATTCTTCTTTATCTTTATCTGTTTCATTCTTATCATTCAGTGCTTCCATATACCCTGCTGTAATGATACCGGCCGGCAAAGCCACAATAGCTATTCCGAACATAGAAGAAATCATAGTTATAACCCGTCCGGCTGTTGTGATCGGATAAATATCCCCATAACCCACTGTAGTCAGTGAAACCGTCGCCCAGTATATTGCGTCAAAGAACGTTGCAAAAGAATCGCCCTCCACGTTGAAGATTACAAGAGCAGAGATCAGTATATAACATATTGCAAGAGAACAGACCGCCAAAAGGGGATCCCGTGAATTTCTAATAACTTTTGCTATTATCATTATACTCTTAGAGTATCTAAATGCTTTAAAGACTCTGAATACTCTAAATGTCCGGATAATTCTGAAAAGTCTCAACAACTTGAATCCACTATTCAAAACTGTCAACGTAGGAAGTATAGATACCAGGTCAATTATCGCCCATGGGGTAAAAGGATATTTCACATATGAAAGTGCAGATTTATCCTTCAGCTTATAGTCTGCTGTGATCCACCTGAGAATATAATCGATTATGAAAAGGATCGTTGTGATCAGATCCGTATAATAGAAAAATGTATACGACTTCTTAAATGCAAGCGGAACAATACTGATTATTATTGCAATCAGCATTACTACATCATATATAGCACTCAGTTTGTCATCATCCTGAGAAACTTCAATAATATCAAATAGTCTTTTTCTATTCATAAATCATGATAACCCTATAGAAAACTCTCTTGCCTTCCCATATCTTTGTTAGCTATTATAGCACAGCATTTCCAGAGCTATATAGCAAGCATCGGGAGTGGGGCCCCACTCCCTTCATTTTTGCATTTTAACCTCTACCGAGTTTGGCAAAAATGAAAATTTTGGGGCGAACCCCAAACCCCCGTTGTATAAAAAATGGACGATATATTTTTCTATTATTTCTTATTTATAGTTATTACCAATTTTTGATTTTCTAAAAAATCACGTCTGAAGATATTTTGAATTCCATAAAAATGAATTTTTGCGTTTACGCAAACCAGGGTCTTAGGGGTGTCCCCTAACAAGGCGATTTTGTTAAATCGCTCGTGTGGGGCCCCACACACGATGCTTGCTACATAGTAATCTTTCGATCTTGCGAAACACATTTTGACTACCTTTTGGGGGTAAAAACCATGATTTTTGATAGAATTCCATGACACTCGACGAAAAGGTTGTAGGTTCAGAAAACGCTGATTTTACAAAGAAAAACGGCTCTCCATGAAACTTCATGAAAAGCCTTAAAAAGTAGTGCGCAAGAGCACGGAGTAGTAGAACCCTTTTTGCTTTTATGCTTCTCAACCTCTACAAAAAGCATTCCACGTTCGTCATCATCGAAATTTCCTGTAATAATAAGCCTATCATCATACAGATATATCTTATCAACAAAATAGTCCAAAACCAAATCGCGAGTATGCCAATCATCTAAATTAGCATTCATATACTTTTCAAAAAACTTCGTTGCAGAGATTTTGTCCTGTAAAGCATTATATCTGATTTCCTCAGCCATAATAGCATCAGATAAAGCCTTCTTCTGTTCTTCGTATCTATGCAATTCATTATTTATAGTTTCGCCGCTTGCACCAGCAATAATAGCCTTAATAATATTATCAATAGCTTTTTCCGTAGCTGCCAAATTTGCCTTAAGACTATCTAAATAATTATGATCTGTATATTCTTTTTGGTAATATGCTGCTACATCTACAGCAAGCGAAGCAAGGTTCTCAGAATCAGATAAATAATCAGATAAAGCCTTACAAACATATTTTTCTATCCAGTCTTTTCTGATAGGCTTCTTTTTGCATCCCTTGCCTCGTCTTCCTTTATGCTGATCATTGCAAGAATAATAATAATGTTTTGCTCCTGTCCTTGAGGTTCCAGAAGTACCTTGCATTGATTCGCCGCATTCGCCACAATACAGCTTTCCTGTAAGCCAAAAACGAGGAGATTTATTATCATCTAATCCCCTTGCATTCTGAGCCCCAAATTTCTTATTGAAACCTAATTTCTGCTGGGCTTTTTCATAAAGTTCCTTCGAAACAAGCACTGGCATTCCATCTTCTTTAACATGGTCAGCGTATTTATAAACTCCAGTATAAGCAGGATTTTTCAAAATCGCACGAATACTGTTAACAGTGAATAACTTATTTCTTACAGTTCTTATTCCCTGCCCATTCAGCTTATTGCAGATATCTTGCATGCTCATCCCACCAACATAATCCGAAAAAATCATTTGAACAATCGGAGCAGTTACAGGATCGGGAATATATCTTTTGTTATGTCTTCCTTCGCCTTCTGTAGTATATCCGAGCATCTTAACTCCCAAATATAAACCACGCTCATAATTATATTCCTGCCCACGTTTAACATTACAAGAAAGCTGTCTCAAGTAATATGTCGCCATATCTTCCATGATATTTTCCATAAACAATGATTCGGGGCTATCATCGGGTGTAACTTCAGCAACATAATGTATACGGCAGCCCGCATTTCTGATAATCATTTTATCGAAACGAGCATCATCACTCCTCGAAAACCTATCTGTCTTCCAAAGAATAAGAGCTTCGGGCTTCAGCGTATTGATTTCAGCAAGCATCCGCTGATAGTCTTTTCTATCATTCTTGCTACCGCTTATCGCTTCATCAGCATATTCTCTAATAATTGTAAACCCATGCGCGTCAGCATATGCATGTGCAGCCTTTGCCTGTTGCTCATTACTAGTATCCTGCCTGTCAGAACTATATCGGTAGTATGCTATTGCAAGATTGTTATCGTTATACTTGTGCTCTTTTATCCTTGCCATGGTTTAATTCTTCTTCGTTATAGTCAAATAAGTAATCCTATCGAATTCTTTATCTGCGCCAATAGACATAGATAAATCTATTGAATATTTATCGAATTTTACATTATGTGTTGAATTATTCATGATAGTATCCCAATCAGAATTCATATCATCATCCGTCAATCCAAGATCAAAACCTCTAAGATACTTCTTGAACATTTCTTTATACTCGTCATTTGTATGCGACGTATCAGGAGTATACCCGATATATACCTCTGAACCCCCAGTTATTACAATTTCAAATTCATCTACAATATACTTGATTTGGTCTTCATGGTCTCTTCCGTGATGATAATATGGTATTGCCATTTCTTTAGTAATTGGTTCGTCAGGATTAGCCATATTAAAATGATTTATATATTCATTTATCCCATCATTCAACTCATATATAATCTCGATATCATCCGACGCATTATCTGCTGAAGTATCTTCTGTTTTAGCATTACCAGTATTATCTACTAAATGAATTTCGGGGCTTCCCTTTGTAAAATCTGCTATGATATAGACATAGTAAGTGCCTTTATCTATATCGTTATTACTAATCACACGAGATTCATCATAGTCTGTGGCTATTTTAAAGTATCTCACCCCAAGTCCAGTGTTCTTAGAATCATGATATAATCCATATTTATCTGCCAATTCTCTTACTTGCTTAGACAAATCATCAGAGTTTGTAGCAGTATTATTAGCTGTCAATTCTTCATAAAACTTATCAACCGCTTCATATCCATTAGAACTAACAGCAGATTCATCAGCATCCTGACTTTCCGCTATATTTGAATCCTCATTTGAAGTATCATTCTCAACCCTAGTTGATAAATCCGTTTCATCAGTAACAGGATTCAAAACCCCAGTTATTACAAAAGATATCAAAAAAACCGCTAATGATACTATCCATATTATCCTGTAATTCTTATTGTCATAGCCGCGTTTTTTAGCCTTGATTGACTTTATGAAAAAAACAATAAATACAACAAATGCAACCACAAATAAAAGTGCAAAAAAAGTAGACATTTCTTTTCCCTCTCTGTCGCAAACTAGACTTTAAAACCCTAAAATATTTTACTTAAATACGAAGGATAAGTAAAGACAAAACACCCATTAAGTTCCTTTTCAGTCTGGTGTCTTATTATCATAATCATGCCCGTCAGATTCTTTTTTTATCTTCGGGAGCTCACGTTCTATTTGCAGTTGCTTAACAGGAATTGCATTTCTTTTGAGCTTCTTATCTAACTCTTTCGGTTCCTTATATTCTTCCTGTATTTCAATAAGACTTTGATCTGTCCGCTGCATCTGAATATTTATATTTATTTCCGTTCTCTGTGGAACTTCAATATCCTGCACTTCAATAGTCTTTTTCAGTTCTCTCTTATATTCCTCAAAATCAAGTTTGACAAGATGATACAATTCAGGATTTCTATCCTTCATGCTTTCAAAATATTCACTAACACTCAATGTCATAGCATCGATTTTTACAATTCGTTTATTTGCTATCCTTTGAAGATTACCAACTTTTATTTTGTATTCTTCTACGTCTGAGTATTCTTTTTCTAGAAGCTGAGATGATATTAATGCTTTTTCATATTCTTTATCTGCATTAGCCTTCTTTTCTGCCGCATATTGATCTGCAATAGCTTTTGTATTCATGGCATATTTATCAGCTTGCGCTTGTGTGTCGGCAATAAGAATTTTTTGAGCTTCAATAGTTCTATCATTCATTTCGATTTCAGCTTGCTGAGATTTCAGTTTTTTATCGTTTCCTGCAACCTTGTTTTTATATTTTGTAACAAGTACTTCGGCTTCGAAAATATCCTCATCAAGTTCCTGAGAACGAGCAAATTCCTCTTTTGATTTCCCACCTTCACGAGTTTTATCCTCAATAGGATGGTAGATGGCTAAATCACCATGCGTTTTAAAAAAATCGGGATGAGCTTCACAGTATTTCTCATATTCTTCATATGTGATTTTTTCAAGACGTTTCTGTTCGCTTTTAGCCCATTGGTTATAACAGTTAGGTGTATCAAAACCCATCGCAAGCATAGCCTTATTCATAGAATTCTGTTTAGACAAGCCTCGCGTAAAACCTTCTGCAACTGGAACAACAACCATATGCAAATGATCTTCAGAATATTCCCAAACTTGACGCTTGTTATAAAACCCCTCATCCGCATGGAAGCAAGCATCCTTTAAGCGCAAATTTGGATTCGCATCCTGAAAAGAATCATAGTAACGTTTTAATATACTTCTCTGTAAATCCCGTGGCAATTCTTCAGGTCTTACATGATGATTGTTTTCATCATAAATAGTACGCCCATTTTTATCCTTAGCTCTATATGTGTTTCCTACTTTTACAGTGAACTCATAGCAGAGCTGTTTACCCTGTCTTGTTGCGTTCTCATTCACAACACGTTTACCATTCACACGCTTGGTCTGTGCTTTGCCTCGATTATCATTTTCGACAGATTTCATATAATCCTGCATCGTCATTTGGCGGTCAGCTCTTTTCTGTTTTGCATTATAATTCGCAAGAGCATCCCCGAACTCGATTTCATAGATTTCATTCATAGTATGATGCAACCAAACCTCATGAGATGATTTCCCCTGCTCATTATAAAAATCAATATGAGGTTCATGAGAGCAGAGTTCTTCTTCTCTTATATTATGGTCCTCAGCAGTCTCGCCTGTATTCCAATGAACAGTGTTCGTAGTTTGCATATTTTTATCTCCTTCCTGTAGATTGCCAGCTTTAGTTATTCTGCTAATAGTTTCAGACGAATGTCTGACACTATTACCCCACCTAATAATAGTGACATTCGGGCTTCGCCCTCTGTGTCACTATTGGTGGCTCTTGCAGAGGGCATAATATCCAATAATGCTCGAATATATATTTTGAAAATATTAATATTCTCGCGTTTCGTTTGCATTCGTTCTATCTTTATTCGATTTATAGAATTCAATCAGTCTATCGATCTTACCCTTATAATCTTCAGCGGTCATACTATCGTTATGATGTCCATCTTTATCAAACTTACTAATAAAGTATATGCCTACTTCATCTACAGTTTTTGCAAATTCCTGTCTTTTTTTCTTAGCAAGTTCAGCTCTTAATAATTTCAATTCTTTCCGTTGCTCATCTTTCAGAGCCTTCAGAGCATTCTTATTTTCAACCTCTATTTTCTGTTTAATTTCATTTTCAAGATCCTTTGCAGTCATTTCGTCAGTTTTCAGTTTGATTTGTTTTTCAAGATCCTTTGCTATCATTTCGTCTGTTTTCATAAAAACCCACTCCTTTCTTGGAAATAAAAAAGCGGCATCTACCAACCCTTTTAGATTGATAAATGCCACCGCTTAACTTCGTATTACATTGCCGCAGTGTCTCCAGTTTTCGCCGTCTCCGTTTACTGCCCGATGTAGCATCAATATTCAACTAAATTCATTATATCATCCATCCTGCCTTTAGTCTATCCCCATTTTCTGATTATAGCCAAGAGGGCATCTCTCCTATAAAACAGTCAAGCTGTCCTCTTTTCCCATTTTATTATGTTTTTGAATAAGTCAAGGATTGCCCTACGGCGTATCGGCTCCGCCTTGCTCCTTGACTTATGCCCGAAAAAAAAATGAGTACAGCCTCTCAGCTATACTCAAATATAAACTCTAATGCGAAGTTTCCTCTGTACAGCCACATGCGAGGCTTATAAGAGTTCTCAACTTCGTGTTGTAGTGCGGATAACAGGACTTGAACCTGCACGGTCTCCCACCAGAACCTAAATCTGGCGCGTCTGCCAATTCCGCCATATCCGCTTATGTGTGCGTACGACGCGCACATATTTCATCTGCCGCGTCTGCCTGTTATCGCACCTTCGGTACGATAACCTGGAATTCCGCCATATCCGCAAAATATCCTGTACGACGCGTACGCCAAAATAATAGCAAACACGTTATTCCATGTCAATCTCAGGCTGTACACTCCGGTTATAAAGACAGTATAAACCGATCCGACCGGCACGCTACATACCTGTTGAAAAAGGATCTTGCGGAATATATTATATATATTATGGAGGTCGGAAAACTATGAAAGTACAGAATGCGAAACGAAATCTCACGATGGTCATGGACTTTTACGAGATGACCATGTCAAGCGGTTACTTCAAAAGTGCAAACCGCAAGGATAAAGCTGTTTTTGATGTGTTTTACAGGAACAATCCCGACGGAGGCGGATATGCGATCTTCGCAGGCCTCGAGCAGATAGTTGAATACATAAATCATCTTCATTTTGACGAGGAAGATGTTGAATACTTCAGGAGCCTTAAGATCTTTGATGAAGATTTTCTTAAGTATCTTCTTGAGTTTAAGTTTACCGGTGATCTTTATGCTTTTCCCGAAGGGACGATAATGTATCCCGAAGAGCCTTTCATCACTGTGGTTGCTCCGCTCATCGACGCGCAGCTTATCGAGACCGCTCTTCTTTTACAGGTCAACCACCAGAGCCTTGTAGCGACCAAGGCATCAAGGATCGTCCGTGCGGCCGAAGGAAGGGCCGTATCCGATTTCGGTGCACGAAGGGCGCATAACATGGATTCTGCCGTTTACGGTGCACGTGCTTCATATATCGGCGGCGTCAATTCGACCGCGACCGTTCTTGCCGGACAGATGTTTGACATTCCGATTAGCGGAACGATGGCCCATTCATGGGTAATGTACTTTAAGGACGAATATACGGCTTTCAAGACCTACGCCGAAAACTATCCCGATAACACCGTTCTCCTTCTCGATACATACAATGTATTAAAAAGCGGGACTCCGAATGCGATAAGGGTGGCAAAAGAAGTACTCGAACCCATGGGCAAGCGACTTAAGGGCGTAAGACTCGACAGTGGCGACCTTGCTTATCTTTCAAAAGCCGTCCGCAAGATGCTCGATGAAGCGGGCCTTGTCGACTGTAAGATAGTTGCTTCAAACAGTCTTGACGAATACACTATACAGTCTCTCATAAGACAGGATGCAAAGATAGATTCATTCGGTGTCGGCGAGAGAATGATCACCGCAAAATCCGAGCCCGTTTTCGGTGCCGTATATAAGATCGCTGCAGTATTTGAGGGCGAAGAACAGGTGCCGAAGATAAAGATATCCGAGAATGTTGAAAAGATAACAAATCCCGGATTAAAGAGCGTATACAGAATATATGATAAAGACGGGAAATCCATCGCCGATCTTATAGCATCAAGCGATGAGAAGATCGATCTTACTTCTTCCTACAGATATATCGATCCCACCCAGCCGTGGAAGAAAAGAAGCTTTGAAGGCTGTGTGAAGAAATGTCTCCAGGTTCCCATATTCAAGGACGGAGAACTGATCTATAACCTTCCTTCCCTTAACGAGATAAGGGAGTATGTAAAAGATCAGTTCGCAAACGAGATATGGGAAGAGGAACTGCGTTTCGATCAGCCTCATGTACACTATCTCGATATGTCTCCCGCATATTATGAAATGAAGATGAATCTCTTAGACAGCATGGGCTGATAGCTGTGTAACCGTTCAGGAATCACTCCTGAACGTGCTCAAGCCCCTGGTCTATTATAGAACGGACGTGGTCGTCGGAAAGGGAATAAAACACCGACTTCCCGTCCTTTCTGCTTTTTATGAGCCTGCTCTGTTTTAATATCTTGAGCTGGTGTGATACCGCAGACTGTGTCATTCCGAGATGATCGGCAAGTTCCTGTACGCAGATCTCTTTTTCAAAAAGAACATACAGTATCCTTATCCTCGTCGAATCTCCGAATACCTTAAAAAGTTCCGCAAGATCAAAAAGTTCGTTTTCCTTAAGTTTCTTCATATCTATCCCCCATCTTCGGACCGGGCCGAATACCCTACAATCTTTTTACACTGAGCGCCCTTATCGCATTGAGTACGGCTATGACCATGACACCCACATCTGCGAATATGGCAAGCCACATATTTGCTATTCCGACAGCTCCCAAAACCAGGCATAACAGCTTTATTCCTATCGCAAAATAGATGTTTTCATAAACGATCCTCATGCACTTCCTGGCGATATTGATAACCTTTGAGATCTTCAAAGGATCGTCATCCATAAGGACGATATCCGCCGCTTCGATAGCCGCATCCGAGCCAAGTGCTCCCATGGCGATCCCAAGATCAGCACGGGAAAGGACAGGTGCGTCGTTGATGCCGTCTCCGACAAAAGCAAGAACTTCGTTCTTACCCTTTTCGGAAAGAAGATTCTCCACGGCATTTACCTTATCCCCGGGCAAAAGCTCTGATAATACTTCATCTATGCCTATCTGTGATGCGACAGCTTCGGCCACGTTTTGGGCATCCCCTGTGAGCATTACCGTCTTTGTCACTCCCGCACGGTGCATCCTGCTTACCGCCTCGCCGGCACTGGGTTTTATAACATCCGAGATAACGATATGCCCCGAATACTTTCCGTCTATTGCTACATGAACGACCGTACCCGTATGATGGCATTCACTGAATTCTATTCCGAGATGATCCATCAGTTTGTTGTTGCCGATCGCGATCTTAGATCCGTCAACTTCCGCAACGACACCGTTTCCGCCTATCTCTTCAACGCTTCCCACTCTGCTCTTATCTATGATCCTTGAAGGATCATCGCTTTTTCTCCCCTCATCTGGAACAGGAAAAGCTTCACCCGTTACCACATCGACTCTCCAGAGCATACCGCTTAAATATGCACGCTGAATGCTCTTTGCGATCGGATGAGAAGAATAGCACTCGGCATGGGCGGCAAATTCAAGTAGTTTGTCATTGTCTATGCAGCTTTTGTGAATGGATCCGACTTCGAAAACACCTTTTGTCATCGTACCGGTCTTATCCATTGCTACCGTTTTTATCTTTGCTGCCGCTTCAAGGTAATTCGAGCCCTTTATGAGGATACCCGCACGGCTCGCTCCGCCGATCCCCGCAAAGAAACTGAGCGGGATACTGATGACCAGCGCACACGGACAGCTGATCACAAGGAATGTAAGTGCCCTGTATACCCATGAGCCCCACATAGGATCTTTTCCTCCGATGAGTAGGAATAACGGCGGGATGAGCGCAAGGGCAAGTGCTCCTATGCAGACAGCCGGAGTATAGTATTTTGCGAATCTCGAGATAAAGTTTTCGGAACGTGATTTCTTCGAAGAAGAATTCTCTACAAGATCAAGTATCTTGGAAACAGTCGATTCACCGAACTCTTTGGTCGTTCTGATCCGCAGGACACCCGTCATATTGATGCATCCGCTGATGATCTCATCTTCTTCAGAAACTTCACGCGGGATACTCTCTCCCGTAAGGGCTGCGGTATTTAACGTACTCCTTCCGGATACGATCACTCCGTCTATCGGAACCTTCTCTCCGGGTTTTACGACTATGATGCTTCCTACGGACACTTCATCAGGATCGACAGATATGACATCGCCGTCAGTTTCCAGGTTCGCACTGTCCGGTCTGATATCCATAAGGTCGCTGATATTTTTTCTGCTCTTTCCGACAGCATAACTCTGGAAAAGCTCACCTGTCTGATAAAAAAGCATTACAGCTATTGCCTCGGTGTAATCACCGCTCTTATTTACGAGGGCTATCGCTATTGCACCTACGGTCGCTATTGCCATGAGGAAATTCTCATCGAATACCTGACGGTTCAGGATACCTTTGAACGCCTTCTTTAAAATATCGTAACCTATCGTAAGATACGGGATCATATAAAGGATGAACCATACCGGTTCCTTTACCTTTGCCTGAATCGTATTCCCCAAAGAGTCGGTTCCCTCTTCACCGAGCAGTCTGTATGCTATCATGAGCACAACCATCATGACTGCTGTCAATATGATCCTTATCAGTACTTTTTTCTGTTTCTTAGTCATATCGGTTCTCTCCGCATTACTTTATCTCAACGGATATTGATATATCACTTTATCTCAACGGATATTATAAATATCAGAAGAATATCTCGCAATCATCTTCTACCTTTTTACAGTTCTTTAAAACATCCTTCATGACCGCATCGACATCGGCTCCGTCTTCAAACTCAACGTTCATCTTAAGAGCCATGAAATTCACTACGGCATCTTTGACGCCTGCGGTCTTTTTAGCTGCTTCTTCCATCTTGTTAGCACAGTTTGCACAGTCAACTTCGATCTTATAACTTTTCTTCATATCGTACCTCTTTCCTTTTTTATTTATGGCTTTCGCCGAACAATTCATTTCAACATATGAACATTTATTCATATGTTTGATTAAAATTATACCACCGTTTACCTTTCTGTCAAGTATACGGTGGTAAATTTTTTAAACGCTTTCTATCTTACTTATTATACGGTTATATATCCTGATGAACAGGAATACCGTTGTGGCCGCCGACATGATCTCCGCGATCGGAAAAGCCCACCAGACATAATCGATATTGCCGAGCATTGAAAGCAGCCATGCGGCAGGGACCAGAACGACGAGCTGTCTCATTATCGAGGTTATCATGCTGTATATGCTCTTTCCGAGAGCCTGGAACATCGATCCCGTAACGATACAGAAAGCCGCAACCGGGAAATGAATTCCTATGATCCTGAATGCGGTTATTCCGATCTGCATCATCGTATCGGACGCATCAAAAAGTTTGAGCATATAACCCGGTATGAATTCATAAGCCAGGGTTCCTGCGATCATGATGATGGAAGCATAGATCCACGAGAGCTTCCATGTCTTCATCATACGGTCTTTCTTCCTTGCCCCGTAATTGTATGCGACTATCGGTATCATACCGTTGTTAAGTCCGAACACGGGCATAAAGATGAAGCTCTGCATCTTATAATAAACACCGAATACCGCGACCGCGGTGGATGTGAAGCTTATAAGGATCTTGTTCATGATATAGTTCATGAGCGAACCAATCGCCTGCATTATTATTGAAGGAACTCCAATCCTGTATATTTCGGATATGATCTCCCCGTCAGGCTTAAATCCTTTGAACGATATCTCCACATCGGGGTTTTTCTTAAGATTCATTATGCATGCCAAAGTTCCGGCAACGATCTGTCCGATGACAGTTGCAAGGGCTGCTCCCGAAACGCCGAGTCTGGGTGCACCCAAAAGTCCGAAGATAAGGATGGGATCCATGATTATATTGATGACCGCACCGGTAGTCTGTGTGATCATCGTATAAAAAGTCCTTCCCGTCGAAGTCAGCAGTCTTTCAAAGATAAACTGCGAAAAGATACCGAAAGAAAGGGCACAGCATATGGTCATATACTGAACACCGAATTCAAGTATCTCGGGATCTGTGGTCTGCGAAGCATAATAAGGTCTTACGAAGACCAGACCTATCAAAAGGAAAACGAAATAACTGATAACATAAAGGAAGATGCCGTTTACGGCAGTCTTATTCGCTCTTGTAAAATCTTTTTCTCCGAGGGATTTTGAAAGAATGGCATTTACTCCGACACCGGTTCCTCCGGCGATCGCTATCATCAGGATCTGTAGCGGAAAAGCCAGCGAGACCGCAGTGAGCGCATTCTCGTTTATCCTTGAGACAAAGATACTGTCTACTATATTATAAAGGGCCTGAACGAGCATCGATGCCATCATGGGCAAAGACATCGTTATAAGGAGTTTATTGGGAGGAAGAACTCCCATCTTGTTCTCCTGGCGCTTTTTTGTGCCGTCTTCGGCAATTTCTTCATTTATAAGTTCATTACTCATTTATACTGCCTCATATATCAATTCATCAGTACACTAATGTAAAATACCCAAAATCGCGCACGATGTCAAATTCTTTGAATAATTAGTTGAATTTTATGGCGGATTATGATATAAATAGTAATGCTGTTCGTTTGAGCACATGTGTCCGTAGCTCAGCTGGATAGAGCAACGGCCTTCTAAGCCGTGGGTCGGGGGTTCGAATCCCTTCGGGCACGCTGGGTATATCAATGACCGTGATATACCGGCTGTATGGTGGATATAGCGTAGTTGGTTAACGCGCCAGATTGTGGTTCTGGAGATCGAGGGTTCGAGTCCCTCTATCCACCCTGGTCCATGGAAGATCATTCCGGACCCTGTCTTGGTTGACATTGGGCTATCGCCAAGCGGTAAGGCACAGCACTTTGACTGCTGCATACGCTGGTTCGAATCCAGCTAGCCCAGCTTTGATTACATTAATCTATATGGGCCACTAGCTCAGGTGGTAGAGCACTTGACTTTTAATCAAGTTGTCGCGGGTTCGAGTCCCGCGTGGCTCACTAAAAAAGCTCCGGTAAGTCTTACCGGAGCTTTTACATTTATCGTTTTCTTATCCGTTTGCGAGTTTGCAGAGCTCATCAAGCATCTTCGGAAGATCCGTTTCCATGTTCTCATCACTGAACTGGCAGGTTCCGACCTTCTTGTGTCCGCCTCCGTTATACTTGAGCATGAGGCTTCCGACATTAACTTCGCAGGTCTTGTTTATGATGCTGTGTCCGACTGCGGCAGAGCATCCTTTTCCGCCTCTTCCGCTTACGATCCATGCCGAAATGTTCTGGTCGGGATACATGCTGTAGATCATGAATCTGTTTCCTGTATAAATGGGATCGACGCCGCGAAGATCTGAGATGATCACATTTCCTTCAACCCTTGTGTGAGCCTTTACCATCTCTTTAAACTTTGCGGTCTGCTCGTTATAAACTTCGATCCTTTCCTTAACGTCGGGCATTTCAAGGATCTCTTCGGTAGTTTTATCCTTGCAGGCTACCATTAGTTTTTCCATGAGCTGATAATTTGATACCGTGAACTGACGCCATCTTCCGAGACCGGTCCTGGGATCCATGAGGAATCCTACAAGTATCCATCCCTGGGGATTCATGATCTCATCAACTGTGAGGTTTCCGGAATCAACCTTATCAACGGCGATCATCATATCGTCAAAATTGGGGAACTTCTCTTTTCCGCCGTAATATTCGTATATTATCCTTGCGCATGAAGGAGTGATCCTGCTCTCTCCCTTGTACTTTCCCTCGAGTGCGAGACGCTCGTGTTCGCTCGAATGATGGTCAAACCACAGTCCGCAGCCTTCAACATAAGGAACGTTAGCAAGGCAGTCATTTTCGTTGATCTCAACAAGTCCGTCCTGAAGATCTTTGGGATGAGCAAAGGTCCAGTGATCGATAACACCGGCCTCGAGGAGCAAAGCACCGCATGCCAATCCGTCGAAATCAGAACGAGTAACCAATCTCATTGCCATATTATAAAGTCCTCCCAAACATATATTTCATAAAGGTTTTCACCAATATTCAGTATATCATAATTTGACTGATGTGTGCTATTCCGATAAAAAATCTTTATCCTGTATCGAACGTTTTTTGCTAAAATGGACTTATAGGTTACATTCCCGGAGGATGCTCATGACAAAGCAAAAAGACAGGCTTTATCTGTTTCTGTTCCTTATAGTTTTTATAAACGGTTTTGAAGCCGGCGGTTATCAGGCGAGCCTGTATTCCATCGGACAGACTTATGACCTTTCCGTAACTAACATGGGAATATTTGCTTCCGTCGAGCTGCTTGCCACGATGCTTGCCCCGCTGCTTCTCGGTAACTGGGCGGACAGAACAGGCAAGATAAAAAGCATGATCATCCTTCTTTCCGTGCAGACGGCCTTTTCCGCAGCCGTTTTTATGAGCCGTCTTGAGCCGGTCTTCCTGATAGGGATATTCTTCCTGGGTCTTACCACCAGCGCACTTCAGTTCATCGCGATAGCTGCACTCGCAGACTCATATCCCGTAAGCGGCAAAAAGAAGATCGGTTTCCTCACATCGATGTATGCACTCGGAGCGCTTGTCTCTCCTTTGGTCGTTTCATTCTATCTTGATCGCGGGATCGACTGGCGCATGCTCTTTTTATCGATCACCGCAGGAACTCTTATCGCGATATCCGGTCTGTTTATCACAAGGAATGAAAAAAGAGAAGAAGCCGCGATATCTTCCGAAGAAGAAAAAAACGGCAGGACTTTCATCCTTGCCGGGGTGCTCTTTCTCTGTGTAGTGATGTGTATATACGTCGGATTTGAGAACGGATTTGCATTTTTCGTGGATACGATGTTCACGGATGTCCTTAAGTCGTCTCTGGGAAAATATGCGCTCTCCTTGTTCTGGGCAGTTATGATCCCTTCACGTATCCTTGTCGGTTACCTGTCGAAGCATGCAAAGAAGATCCTGCTTTCTTCCGTTATCGCGATACCTGTGATCACCTGTATCCTTTCGCAGCTTTCTTCGGATATAGCGGTCTTTTTGCTCTGCATACCGCTCGGCTTTGCCTGCGGAGCGATCTATCCCAGCGTACTCACCACCGTATTGCACTTTACGGGAAGCAGGACCGCCACGGCCACGGGAATGATCACGGTCTCTACAGGTCTCGGCGGAGTTATCTTTACCGCCCTTACAGGGATCATGGCCGACGCACTCGGAATGAGAGGAGCCATGATAGCGCTTTCTTCATTCTTCATCCTTTCGATCGGTGCCGTTGTTGCCACGATCTGCCTTATCAGAAAAAAAGGATTATAGGATTCAGTTAAACGGATTGTAGAACCTGTTTCCGTCATGGTATGTGATGATCATCGCAGATACAAAAAAGATGATTATAAAAGCAAGTGTCACACGATCCGATGTCTTAAAGGGCCGTCTGGAATACCAGCTGCGGCGCTTTTTTTTGCCGAATCCGCGAAGTTCCATCGCATTGCTCACCACATCTATCCTTTCCATCGAAGAAAAAAGAAGCGGGAAGATTATCATCGCAGTGTTTTTTATCCTGTATAAAAGCCTGCCCTTTGAGCTCATCTCGATCCCGCGGGCTTCCTGTGCATTTTTTATCTTGTGGAATTCATCCTGGATATCGGGAATATATCTCAATGCTATCTCCACCGAATAAGCGACCTTATAAGGAATACCTATCGCGTTCATGGATGAAGCAAGCTCGCTCGGATCCGTTGTCACCAGGAATATGAACACCGAAGGAATGACCGTGAAATACTTGATAAATACGTTCAGTTCATAAAAAAGCTGTTCCTTTGTAAGGAAATAATCTCCGAAAAGATGTGTTATATCCGACCTGCTGCCATATATCTCACATCCCTGATACGGGGCAAAAAAGAAAATACCCAGAAGATTGACGGTCATGAAGAACATGATCGCACAGAAAACTCCGCCGATCTGTTTCCATTTCGTTCCCGAGATCACATATATAACTGCTCCGAGAACGAGCATGACAAAAAGTATCCTGGTATCGAAGGTAAGCGCACTCGCAAGGCACCAGAGGATGAAAAAGATCAGCTTCGTCACACCGCATAGAGCATGGATCGGAGTATTCTTTTTTTCGTATGAGATCATTTTACTCATTGTCTTTTACTCCGTTCGTCTTCAATAAATCTTGCAACAAAATCATCCGGAGAGGATATCCCGCATCTGACAGCCAGGTCATAAAGCGACGTCCGCTTAAGGTAAGCCCTGTCACAGATCTCATCATTCGTAAGGACTTTCTCCGGAAGATCGTCCATTATGAGTTCTCCGTCGGCAAGGACCATAGCCCGGTCGGTGTATTCAAGCATAAGGTGCATATCGTGAGTGATCATCATTATGGTGACACCAAGTTTTTTGCGGATATCGAGTATGAATTCCATGATCTCAGTATAATGCATATAATCCTGACCGGCCGTAGGTTCATCCAGTATCAGGAGTTCGGGATCCATCACAAGTATGGATGCTATGGACACTCTCTTTTTCTGTCCGAAAGAAAGTGCCGAAACCGGCCAGTTCCTGAAAGGATAAAGGCCGCATATCTTAAGGATCTCTTCAACCCTTGTCTTTACTTCTTCTTCCGGAACACCCCTTACGGTAAGTCCCAGGGCGACTTCATCAAAGATCATGGGCTTACTGATCATCTGGTTCGGACTCTGCATCACATATCCGATCTTTTCGCCGCGTTCCTTGATCGAATAAGAAGAAAGATCCTCGCCCTTCCACGAGATATTACCCTTAAGAGGCTTTAAAAAGCCGCAGATCAGTGAAGCGATGGTTGATTTACCCGCACCGTTCTTTCCGACCAGTGCGATCATCTCGCCTTTTTTTATTTCAAAAGAAACATTCTTTATTATCTTCCTGGTCTCGTCATAGCTGAATTCTACATCGGAAAAAGACAAAAGAACGTCTCCGGTATTTTTTTCTTTGTTATGAGGTGTGTCATGATACCATTTATTTACCGCACCGGTACACGAAGAAAGATCCATGGTCTCTATATGCTGCGGATGGGTTGAGGCATCAAAAACAGCTCCCGCCGACTTAAGTGCGGAAATGTATAAAGGCTCACGGATCCCGTGCTGTGAAAGCAGCGAACCCGATAACAGCTCATCGGGATGCATGTCTGCGATGATCCTTCCGTTATCCATAAGGATCACGCGGTCCACGTCACGGTAAAGCACATCCTCAAGCCTGTGCTCTATGATGACTACCGTAAGCTCTTCCTTCTTCATGAGCTCATCGATAAGTGCTATCGTACGTTTCCCGGTAGCCGGATCGAGATTTGCAAGCGGCTCATCAAAAAGGAGTACCTTTACGTCCAGAGCCATGACTCCGCCTAAAGATACTCTTTGTTTCTGTCCTCCCGATAACGCTCCGGGCGCATTATTCAAAAATGAAGTGAGCTCCAGTTTCTGGGCAACGTCATTGACCTTGCTCTTCATCTCGTCCTGCGGCATATCGTCGTTTTCCAGGGCAAAAGCAAGATCTTCCGCTACTGTAAGAGCTATGAACTGTCCGTCCGTATCCTGAAGGACCGTTCCCACCATTTTGGACATGCCGAAAACACCGAGCTTTTGCGGTTCCTCGCCGCAAACCCGGAGTGTTCCCGTCATATCTCCCGTAAATGAGCATGGGATTAGCGCATTGAGACAGTGCGCAAGAGTAGATTTACCCGAGCCTGACTGACCTGCGATCAGTATCTTTTCGCCCGGGTAAATCTTTAGATCTATATTCTTAAGTGTAGGCTCCTGCTGAGCCCTGTACTTAAAGGTCACATCCGAAAACTCTATGACCGGTGTGTTTCTTTCCAAAAAGATCAATCCTCCGCTTTAAGGTCCGAAGATTTTCCTGCGATCTTGGAATATCCGATAAGAAGGATCGTTCCGAGGATACCGATTATGAGGATGTTTCCGAGGAAAGCGAACAATCCCTGTGCAAATACCTTGTTTGCGGGCTCCTTATATACGAGGATATCAAGAACAGGTGCAAGAAGGATCCATGCAAGAGCATTAGCGATAACCTGAACTACATTGAAAAATACGATAGTCTTGCCGCTGATGAATCCGCCTTCTTTTACGGCATATTTCTGTGCGAAGAGACCGATCACAAGACCAACAACAGCTTCGGGGAATACCCAGCTCCACCAAACCGAACCGTAGAACAACGCATCTCCGAGCGCATGTCCCAGCAGACCGATCACAGCCCCTGCGATAGGACCGAATACAGCCGAGAAGAATGCAAGTACTGCCATTCTGGGCTGAAGCGCAGTATTGGGAATAAATACGAGCGGGATCTGAACGTTTGTCAGAACAACGAAAAGCGCTGTACCGATACCCATTGCAACTACTTCTTTGATTCCGATTTTCCAGTTGATCTTAAAGTCTTTCATATTTTCATTCTCCCTTTATATAATCTGGCGCCGTTATTGGCGCTCTCCCTTTTTT
>JAIKZO010000116.1 GCA_024682115.1 Lachnospiraceae bacterium | reverse complement strand
AGCTTAATAAAGAATTCGCTCGTGACATCCTCCGCATCTTCTTTGCGTCCGACAACACCCAGAACGATCCTGTAGATATAGTCAAGATAGGCATCGTATATTTCCCGAAGCCCGGACTTGTCCTTATCAAGGATAGCTTTTATACAGTTGTTAAATTGTTCTTCCGTCAACTGCTTCATTAATGATACGTTCCGTATTCCGGATTTTTATGGGGTTACTTAAAAAATTTCTCAGCGGGAGATAATGTACTTGTAAATGGGGTTTCCCATCTGAGAGAAACGCTCTTCATACTCCGTCATGATATTTCCCTCGTTCATCTTCGGATCGTTATGAAGATCGTATGTGATCTCATCTATCTTCCAGCCTGCTTCTTTTGCTTCTTCCACGGCATAATCGAAAAGTACCCTGTTATCGGTCTTGAACTCGATCACTCCGTCTTTTTTCAAAAACTGATCATATCTTGAAAGGAACTGTCGTGAGGGAAGGCGCCTTTTTGCGTGACGGTCCTTCGGCCAGGGATCGGAAAAATTAAGATAAATCCTGTCAACTTCGTCCTTTGCAAAGACTTCGGCTATCTCCTCGGCATCCATCCTTATGAATTTAAGGTTCGGAAACTGATTTTCCTCCTGTTTCTGGATCGCCCTTAAAAGAACCGATGAATACTTTTCTATCCCTACATAATTGATCTCGGGATGAAGAGACGCCAGTTCACAGATAAAACGTCCTTTTCCCATTCCGATCTCGATCCTTATCGGTTTATCGTTCCCGAATACATTCTCCCAACAGCCTTTGACCGCTCTGTGATCATGGATCACATATTCGCTTTCCGCTATAACATCCCTTGAACCCGGGATATTTCTAAGTCTCATATCTTTTTCCTTACTTGTAATATCGGCCCCTATTCGTTATCATATATCTGATGAAAAAGCGCCTTATATGCCTTGCCCTTGCGGTAAGCATCTTAACATATAATAGCATAAGCGCCCTGGCTGTGCCAGCACAGTCGGAAGAAGCCGATATCATCGAGACGAACGAGATCGCCAACTGGCCCACGGGTCCCGAACTCAATGCAAAAGCGGCTTTTCTGATGGAGGCAAATACGGGCGTTGTCCTCTATGCCAAAAATATCCACGAACATCTTTACCCCGCGAGCACGACAAAAATGATGACCGCTCTCATCGCTGCGGAAAAATGCAGTATGGATGAGATGGTCGACTTCTCATATGATGCGGTCTTTTCGCTTGAAGCCGGAAGTTCCAATATAGGTATCGATCCCGGCCAGGCTATGTCGATGGAAGAATGCCTTTACGGTCTTATGGTCGCTTCCGCAAACGAAGTCGCAAACGCCATCGGAGAGCATGTGGCGGGCAGCATGGACGGTTTCGTCGATATGATGAACGACAAAGCCGAAGAAATGGGGTTAAAGGATACTCATTTTACGAATGCCAACGGGCTTTTCAACGAGGAACACTATACTTCCGCATATGATCTTGCCATCATCGCAAAGGAATTCTTCAACAATGAATATCTGGCAAAGATCGGAAATACCGGATCATATCATTTCGTACAGACTTCCACTCAGCCCGATGATTTCTATGTACGCAACAAACATAAGCTGATCTCCGGAGAAATCCCTTATGCCGGTATAAAAGGCGGAAAGACAGGCTATACTTCCGAGGCCGGCGAGACACTTGTGACCTGTGCCGAGCAGAACGGAATGACCCTTATCTGTGTTGTCCTTAAGGAAGAATCACCCGAACAGTTCTATGATACCGTAAAGCTTTTCGATTACGGCTTCAGTAACTTCGATATGATCAATATCGCGGACAATGAAGAAAAATATTCCATAAAGAACAACAATTTCTTTCCGACGACCATAGATATCCTCGGAAGCTCAAGACAGCTCCTTGAACTCGATGACAAGGACAATATCATCATGCCGAGAAATATCGGTTTTTCCGATATGGAGACCGAACTCATCTATAATACCGGAAACGAAGAGGATATAGCTTATATCAACTATTCCTATCACGGAGCCTATCTGGGTTACGGAAGGATCAAACCCCTTGAAAACAAAAAAGAGCTTTCGGCATTTGATGTCGAAAACCCTTATGAAGACGCTGAAGAAGAGATAAGCATAGAAGAACCGGCACCCCGTTTCATAAATGTGGTCCGTACTCTTTCCTATGTCGTGGGAGGTGTTCTGGTGCTTATCGTGATATCATTTATCCACTCATTCTTTGTGAACTATAATCTGCTCGATAATCTCAGAAGAAAGAGATCACCCCGTCCGAAGAGAAGACGCGAAAAGGATAAACTCAAATTCTAATCCTTTTTCTTCTTTTTCTTATTATCTATGACCTGCCGTCTCTTTTCGGCAAGCAGTTCCGCATCCTGTGCGTCTATCAGTTTGGAAGTCTTTACCACATAGATCCCGTCCGTATCGGTCTTTCTCATCCTGTTCTTGAATTTGACAAAACCGTGAACCTGACATTCGCCGACACAGTAAAAATGCTTTCCTCCGTTGGGAGAGAACCATCTTACCTTTTTACGGATGTTCTTGTTGCAGACAAAACATTTGGTTGAGGCAACTTCCTTATCAAGCATGGCCTCATGTTTATCCGCAAATTCCCTTGAAATGTATTTCGAATAATCCCTGAATTTGATGTGTATCTCTTTTTCCTTTGACTCGGGTATCATAAAGGTGTCAAAAGAGCAGTAATCGAGCACATCCTCAGGCAGGAGGCACATAACCTTCGCGGTATAATATGCATCCGAAAAAGCCCTGTGGAAAGGAATGTCTTTTTCTATCTTAAGCGCATCCACCGCATATTCAAGATTCCTGCGGCTCTTCCCGTCCTCGAATGCAAGACTGTAGAGCTTTTGAACATCCAGGAATTTAAGCGGTCCGTCCGAAAAAAGTCCGATCCCGTAGAACTTCATGTTTCTCTGAAGCTCAAACACATCCAAAGATCCCCATGAACAGAAGATGAAATCTTCTCCGCAAAAATCCATGAAGTCCTTCATCGCATCCTTAAAAGGGATCCCCCTTTGAAGGTCCTGCATGTGAAGATGGATGATCTTGCTGGTGATATGGTGCATATGCTGATAAACCGTCGGCTTAACAAGCTGATTGTATTCACCTATCATCCTGCGGTCTTCGCTCATTCTGATCGCCCCTATATCGATTATCTCGAAGGGGAGTTCCTTTACCTCAGGTTCTTTTCCCGTATTTGATTGATTCCATTCAAGATCAAAAACTATATAATTCAAAGGATCATTTTCCTGTCTTTATTATGGCTACGCCCTTTTTATCGAGCTTTACCATATTATCGGCATTATACTCTTTTCCCGTCAAAATATCCACTCCGGGCTTTTTGAGCCTTACTTCGCTCGGAACATCCTTGTGGTTCAAAATGAAAAGGAATCTGTTCTCTTCGTTTTCCCTGCAGGTAACTTCCACTTCCCTCGGTGCATTGAGTACCGGCTCTATAAAGAGTTCCTCGCAGATATCGCGAAGGAATGTCGCATAAAATTCCTCGCTCGAACGTGTCCCGACATAATATACCGTTCCGTCTCCGAGTTTGTTTTTTGTAAGGACCGGGGTTCCGGCATAGAATTCTTTTTCATATGTCGATATCTCCCTCGCTCCCTGAAGATGCATGACATCGCAGAGGATATCGGCAGGATATTCCGTTCCTTTATAGATAAAGCTGTTGCTCTCTCCGGGCGGGATCGCATCGGATTCCTCCACCCAGACACCCAGGATGTCCTTTTGTTTTCCGGGATATCCTCCCAGAATGACTCTGTCGTTTTCATCAACATAACCGCTGAAATACGTGGTAAGGTAACATCCTCCGTTCTTAACGAAGTTCCTTACTTTATCGTCGTATCCGGGTTTGTTCATATAGAGCATGGGCGCGATGACGAGTCTGTATTTGGAGATATCGTCATCCTCCGATACAAAATCCACCGAAATGTTCTGATTGAACAGCGCATTGTAATATGTCATCACTTCGGAAAGATAATTTATAAGGACGGTCGGGCCGGCAGACATTTCCGCTGCCCACCAGTTTTCCCAGTCTGCGACTATCGCAACCTTTGAATTGATCCTTGTTCCGAGGATCTGATCTCCTATAGCCGTAAGCTCTTTTCCGAGCTCTGTTACCTCTCTGAATACCCTGGTATTTTCGTTTCCGACATGATCGATGACCGCGCTGTGATATTTTTCGCAGGCACCCTGTGATCTTCTCATCTGGAAGAACATTACCGTATCGGAGCCGTGTGCGACAGCCTGATAAGACATGAGCCTCATCACACCCGGTCTCTTAAGACGGCAGTACATGTGCCAGTTGGTAACTCCGGGGGTCTGCTCCATGAGGCAGAAAGGTTTTCCTCCCTTAAGGCTTCTTATCACATCATGGAAAGAAGCGGGATCCGAGCTTCTGGCATCCCAGTTCGGATAATTATCCCAGGAAACGAAATCCATTTCCCTGGCCCATTTATTGTAATCTAGCCCCTTGTACCATCCCATGAGATTCGTGGTCACGGGAATATCGGGGGTAAACTTTCTGATCGCATCCCTTTCAAGCTTAAAGCATTCGAGCATGCTGTCGGAATTGAAACGCGTGTAATCAAGGGTTATTCCCTGGAAATTCGTACGGGGTGATCCGTCGATGTAAAAATGGAATTCCTCCGACCTGAAATCGGAAGGAACTATCTCCTCAAAATCATAGAACCTGTGTCCCCAGAAAGAGGTATTCCAGGCTTCGTTGACTTTATCGATGGTCCCGTATCTTTCCTTTACCCATTCACGGAAGGCTTTCGCACAATTGTCGCAGACACATTCACCGCCGAATTCGTTTGATACATGCCATGCAACAATATTATCGTAGTCTTTGTATCTCTCGGCGAGCTTAGATGCCAGGGCGACCGCATATTTACGATATGTCGGAGAATTGGGGCATGAATTGTGCCTTGCTCCGAACCTTCTTTTCATACCGTCCTTTTCAACTCTCGTGATATCGGGATGACGGGTCGCCATCCATGCCGGATGCGCTCCCGTGGATGTTGCCATGCAGACCTTGATATCGTTTTTGCGGACAAGATCCATTATCTTATCGAGCTTTGAAAAATCATATTCATCCTCGGAAGGCTGAAGATTAGCCCAGTTGAACACATTGAGCGTCACTACATCGATATTGGCCAGCTTAAAAAGCCGCATATCCTCTTCCCAGATATCCTCGGGCCACTGCTCGGGATTATAATCCCCTCCGTAAAGGATCTTCTTTACCTTTTTTGACTCTATCATACCTTCTCCTTATATCCGTTTTTGACCGGTCAGTTCCTAGCCGTTTACCGTTACCTTTGTCGTTCCCCCGAACGCAACGGCCTTTGCTATAGAACCCGTTCCTTCTTTCGTAACGATGATCTCATCGCCCCTCTTAACAGCTTTGATCGTCATCCTGACTTTTCCGTCCATACCGTAGACCTTCGTTTCGATTTCTTTTCCTTCTTCGGGTTCGTAGATCCTTACTTCCACGTCCTTTTCGTAATCGTAATCGGGTCTGTTATCGCAGTTTCCGAGTACGACGATCGATCCTTCCTTTACCAGCAGCGGAAGATGGAGGTAATCGTATTTCTTCTCATACCACTTTTCTCCCTCATATAGTTCTCCGGTAAAGAAATCCGTCCATTTTCCGGCAGGAAGATAGAAGCTTCCGATACCTTCTTCGTTGAAGATCGGTGCGACCAGAAGGGAATCTCCGAACATATACTGTTTATCGAGATACTGGCAGGTCCTGTCTTTTTCGAATTCCATTACCATAGAACGCATGGTAGGAACACCGCTTATCGATGTCTCGACTGCCGTCTTATAGATATAGGGCATCAGTGAAGCCTTTAATTTGGTGAAGCTTCTTACGACATCGACCGCTTCATCGTCATATACCCACGGAACCCTGTAGGAAGAAGATCCGTGAAGTCTCGAATGTGAAGAAAGAAGTCCGAACTGAACCCAGCGCTTATATACATCTGCCGTCGAAGTATTCTCAAATCCTCCGATATCGTGAGCCCAGTAACCGAAGCCCGACATCAGCAGGGAAAGGCCTCCGCGAAGGCTCTCTTCCATGGATTCGTAATCGGACCAGCAGTCTCCTCCCCAGTGAACGGGGAATTTCTGTCCGCCGACAGTTGCCGATCTTGCAAAGAGGACCGCATCCTCTTTTCCGCGCTTGCGGCAAAGCAGGTCAAATACACATTTGTTATAAAGATATGTATAAAGATTGTGCATCTTAAGAGGATCCGAACCGTCATGATAGATGACGTCCTTAACGGGGATCCTTTCGCCGAAATCGGTCTTGAAGCAGTCGACTCCCATATCAAGAAGCACTTCCAGCTTGCTCTGGAACCACTTGCAGGCATCGGGATTGGTGAAATCCACTATAGCCATTCCGGGCTGCCACATATCCCACTGCCATACGGTACCGTCGCTGCGCTTTATGAAATATCCGTTCTTCATTCCTTCATCGAAGAGCACGGATTCCTGTCCTATATAAGGATTTATCCACACACAGATATTGAGGCCTTTCGCCTTTATCCTCTTTAACATTCCCTCGGGATCGGGGAATACCCTGTCGTCCCAGATAAAGTTGGACCAATGGAACTCCTTCATCCAGTAGCAGTCAAAGTGGAATGTGCGAAGCGGTATATCACGGTCAAGCATTCCGTTAACAAAGCTCATGACCGTTTCTTCATCATAGTTCGTGGTAAATGACGTGGAAAGCCAGAGTCCGAAAGTCCAGGGAGCCGGAAGATTGGGCTTTCCCGTAAGATCCGTATAACGGGTGAGGACTTCCTTCATCGTAGGCCCGTTGATGACAAAGTAATCAAGATATGTACCCTTTACCGAAAACTCCGTACGTGTGACCATTTCGGTAGCCACCTCGAAGTTGACGAGCTCCGGATGGTCCACCAGAACCCCGTAGCCTTTGTTCGTGATGTAAAAAGGTATGTTTTTGTAAGACTGGAATGTGCTGGTCCCGCCGTCGGCGTTCCAGATATCCACACTCTGTCCGTTTTTTATAAAAGGTGTGAACCTTTCTCCCATACCGTATACTTTTTCATCTACGGCCAGAGAGAACATCTGTCTCATATAAGTCTCTTCATAGTCGCCGGGATCGTATGCAAGGCCCCTCCAGTCGGTCTTCATGAAAGCAAGATCTCTTCCTGTGGATGTCGTAATGACTTCGTTTCCCCTTAAGAACTTCATGGAAAACTGCTTTTTGTCTATCTCAAGAGACATTGTTCCGGACTTGATGACGATCTTATCTTCGCTGTCGGTAACATCAAGCTTTTTTTCTTCGTTAAGGCAAAGTTCAAAAGAAGGAGTGTCTTTGACCGCTCCTTTGTAGTGATAAGTACGTATCCTCAGGATATCATCCGCGGGAGAAGTGATCTCCATGGTAAGATTGACGTTCCCCAAAACGTCTCCTCTCGTCCTTACGTGATATGTAGGTACGCACATGGTAACTTTGGTGTCCGTGACCGTTGTGAAATAAACCTCCTGCGGTGCAAAACACGAACATCCTTCCTTCTGGATCCAGCATCCGTTTCCAAATATCATTCAATAACCCTCCATAATGATCGTTTTTATCTTCCTACGAACGGAAATCCGATCCGTCCGTTTGCAACCCTTATCTAGCTGTTTACGGTCTCTTTGCGATCTTTTGAATAGATCAGTTTAAGTAGGATCGGTGTCAGTACGCTCGACACTATTATAAGGAGTATCACACATGTGAAATAATTGGAATCCAAAAGCCCGACGGACAATCCCTTCTGGGATACGATAAGTGCGACTTCTCCCCTCGTCATCATTCCGATCCCGACCTTCAGGGAATCGTTAAGGTCATATCCGCAGATCTTGGCCATGAGTCCGCAGCCGATGATCTTGGATAACAGTCCCACAAGGATAAAGCAGACCGTGAATGCTATAATGCTTGTCGAAATATTGTCAAACGTGGTCTTTAATCCGATCGAAGCAAAAAATACCGGTCCGAATATCATATAGGAATTGATATCTACTTTTCTTTCAATATAATCCGAATCATCTATGGAACAAAGGATTATACCGGCAACATACGCTCCCGTAATATCCGCTATTCCGAAAAACCTCTCCGCTATATATGAAAAAGCAAAACAGTAGGCAAGTCCCGCGATCGGGATCCTTCTCGTGTGAGGATATCTTTCATCGATCTTTTTGAATATCTTGTATGAAATTACACCCACGATAAGAGCCAGTATGAAAAACAGTATCGTGCTTATCACAACTTTTAAAGGCTTAGTGCCGGGATCCTTAAATCCTATAACAAACGTAAGAACAAGGATACCGATAACATCATCTATGATCGCGGCACTTAAGATCAGAGTTCCTATCTTGGTGCTTATCTTACCCATTTCCTTGAGTGTCTGCGCGGTAATGCTGACGGATGTCGCGGTAAGTATGACTCCGACAAAAACGGCTCTGTAGAAATTCTCGTCTCCCCAGGGGCTTGCCCCGTAAAATCCCATATAGAGCAAAGCTCCGCAGATAAGCGGTACAAATACTCCGCAACAGGCTACCAAAGTGGCCTGGGGTCCTGTTTTCATAAGTTGTTTTAAGTCGGTTCCGAGTCCTGCCGAGAACATCAGCAATATCACTCCGACCTCCGCCATTGATGATATAAAAGGTGTCGGAGATACCAGTCCCAAAAGGCTCGGGCCTATTATCACACCGGCTATGATCTCTCCCACTACCTGGGGTGCTCTGAGTTTCCGTGCTACCAGTCCGAATAGCTTGGCAAAGATAACTATAAGTGCGAGATCTTTTAAAACCGCATAGCTTTCCATTTTTTCTTCATCTCCTCTTTATGTTTCGGGACCGAATCCCTCTTCTTCGGCCCGTAATCTGCATCCGTTTTTGTATGAACCTATGATGCATATCTCGGGTTCATCGTTTTCCATGCAAAAGCTGCATGACGGACACGCTTTTTGTTCTCCCGCGAATTCTCTGGGTACTCCTTCGTTGTACTCATTGTGTCTGCAATCCCGACACCAGCATTTTGAGCATTCCTCAAAAGGCGGTATATCGTTGACACTGCTTTCGGTTGTTTTGTTTTCCTCATCTTCTTCAAAAGACAGCATGGTGAAAAAATCAAGCTGTCCCTCTATCTGTTTGGTCTTTGCCAACTTTTTTCTCCGCTCACAAGCCCCCACCGTTAGGTGAGGGCCTGTAAAGATCATTTATTAAGATTTTTCAGATCATTCTTCCGTATCGTCGTTGCTTTCTTCATCCGGATCAACATACCTCTTATCTTCGTCTTCTTCATCAAGAGGATCGGCAGGTTTAAAATCCGTATCCTGCTCGGGTTCTTCTACCGTATCAAGATCTTCTTCCGATAACTCTTCGTTTCCGTTCGTTATCTTTTCTCTTACCTTGGCGATCTTGGCAACAAATACATCCTTTTCAAGATTAATGAGTTTTACTCCGGATGTTATCCTTCCGAGGATCGATACATCGCTCATGGGTATCTGGATGATGATACCCGCATTTGTGATCATCAGTATCTCGTGATCGTCGTTTACGGCCTTAACACCTACGACATAACCTGTCTTTTCGGTGATCTTATAGCACTTGACACCCTTACCGCCTCTCTTCTGTACGGTAAATTCATCAAGCTTTGTCCTCTTACCCATTCCCTTTTCGGAAGCGATGAGAAGGGTCTCACCCTGGTGGTCAAGCTGCATCCCGACTATCTCGTCCTGATCCGCAAGGTTCATTCCTCGTACGCCCATTGAACTTCTTCCGGTATTTCTGACATCTGTCTCCTTAAATCTTATGCACTGTCCGAATTTGGTAACGAGGAAGATATCCGTATCGCTGTCCGTTATCTTAACCTCTATGAGTTCGTCGTCATCCCTTAAGTTAATGGCGATGAGTCCGTTCTTTCTGATATTTGAATACTCGGTAACCTTGGTCTTTTTGATCGTTCCCTTCTTGGTTACCATGAAGAGGTTCTTTTCTTCTTCGTATTCCTTGACCGGGATAAGAGCGGATATCTTTTCTCCGGGATTAAGCTGAAGCAGATTGACTATCGCAACACCCCTTGATATCCTTGATCCTTCGGGTATCTCGTAAGCCTTCAGTCTGTATACGCGGCCCATATTCGTGAAGAACATGATATAGTGATGCGTCGTGGTCATCAGAAGATCTTCTATGAAATCCTCCTCTATCGTGTTCATTCCCTTGATACCTTTACCGCCTCTGTGCTGAGACTTGAAGTTATCAATGGTCATTCTCTTTATATATCCGAGATCAGACATCGCGATGATCGTGTTTTCGTTGGGGATCATGTCCTCATCCGTAATATCGTATTCATCGAATCCGATCTTTGAACGACGGTCATCACCGTACTTCTCGGCTGTGAGTTTCATTTCCGTTCTGATAACTCCGAGAAGAAGCTTTTCATCGGCAAGGATCGCCTTTAATTCGGCTATCTTCTTAAGGAGTTCCTCATGCTCGTTCTCAAGCTTGGATCTTTCCAAACCTGTAAGAGCACGGAGTCTCATGTCGACTATTGCCTGAGCCTGTGCATCGGAAAGTGAAAAACGATTGATGAGGTTTTCTTTAGCCGCTTGGGTATCGGCGGAATTACGTATTATATTGATCACTTCATCGATATTATCAAGAGCGATCAGTAATCCCTGTAAGATATGATCTCTTTCTTCAGCTTTGTTGAGATCATACTTTGTACGTCTGGTAACGACTTCTTCCTGGTGTGAAAGGTAAGCCTTGAGCATTTCGAGAATGCTCATTACCTTGGGCTCGTTATTTACGAGGGCCAGCATGATCACACCGAATGTATCCTGAAGCTGCGTATGCTTGTAGAGCTGGTTTAAGATGATGTTGGGATTAACATCACGACGGAGCTCTATTACGATACGCATTCCTTCTCTGTCGGATTCATCGCGAAGATCGGTGATACCGTCGATCTTCTTAAGCTTAACGAGTTCGGCAATCTTCTGTATGAGATTTGCCTTATTTACCATGTAGGGAAGTTCCGTAACAATAATACTGCTCTTTCCGCTTGCCATGGTCTCTATATTTGATACCGCTCTGACTCTGATCTTTCCGCGTCCGGTCCTGTAGGCTTCTTCGGCACCTCTGGTTCCGAGGATGATACCTCCGGTAGGAAAATCGGGAGCTTTGAGTATCGAAAGGATCTCTTCGATGTCGGTATCCTTATCTTCTTCAACCCTGTTATCTATTATCTTTACAAGGGCATCCGTTACTTCCCTTAAATTGTGAGGAGGTATGTTAGTTGCCATACCTACGGCAATACCTGTCGTTCCGTTTACGAGAAGGTTCGGATATCTGCTCGGAAGAACAACGGGCTCTTTTTCCGTTTCGTCGAAGTTCGGAGCAAAATCAACGGTGTCTTTGTTGATATCCGCAAGAAGCTCCATGGAGATCTTCGATAATCTGGCCTCGGTGTATCGCATTGCGGCAGCGCCGTCTCCGTCTACGGATCCGAAGTTTCCGTGTCCGTCAACTAGAGGATATCTGAAATTCCAGGGCTGTGCCATGTTAACGAGGGCACCGTATATCGAACTGTCACCGTGAGGGTGATATTTACCCATCGTATCTCCGACGATACGCGCTGATTTACGATGCGGCTTGTCGGGACCGTTGTTCAGCTCGATCATAGAGTAGAGTACTCTTCTCTGAACGGGCTTAAGACCGTCTCTTACATCGGGAAGCGCACGTGAGGCGATAACGCTCATCGCATAATCGATGTATGAATTTTCCATGGTCTTTTGCAGGTCTACCTCATGGATCTTGTCAAAAATATTGTCTTCCATAACTCTTCCTTTTTCTGAAAATGTATATCTTTATATATCCAGGTTTTTAACAAACTTGGCGTTTTCTTCTATGAACTCTCTTCTGGGTTCAACCTTATCTCCCATAAGAGTCGTAAAGGTAAGATCGAGTTCCGATTCCGCTTCCTCGTTCATCACGACACGGAGCAGGATCCTCTTTTCGGGATCCATCGTAGTCTCCCAGAGCTGATCCGAATCCATCTCACCAAGTCCCTTATATCTCTGGATCTTATTGTTCTGATCCCTTCCGACCTCTCTTAAGATGCTGTCAAGCTCTTCGTCCGAATATGCATACCAGATCTTCTTGTTCTTTTCGAGCTTGTAAAGAGGAGGCTGGGCAAGATATACATGACCCTGCTTGATGAGCTCGGGCATGAATCTGTATATGAACGTAAGAAGGAGCGTAGCTATATGAGCTCCGTCAACGTCGGCATCCGTCATGAGGATTATCTTATGATATCTTAACTTTGTGATATCGAAATCATCGTGGATACCTGTTCCGAATGCGGTGATCATGGCTTTGATCTCAGCATTTGCATATATCTTGTCAAGTCTTGCTTTTTCTACGTTAAGTATCTTACCTCTAAGGGGTAGTATCGCCTGAGTTGCCCTTGAACGTGCGGTCTTTGCGGAACCGCCGGCCGAATCTCCCTCGACTATGTAGATCTCGCAGTTTTCGGGATTTTTATCTGAACAGTCGGCAAGTTTTCCGGGAAGTGCGGCACCTTCAAGTGCGGTCTTACGTCTTGTAAGATCACGTGCTTTTCTGGCGGCATCCCTCGCTCTCTGAGCAAGGATCGATTTTTCGCAGATGGTCTTTGCTATAATGGGATTCTGCTCGAGGAAGTAAGTAAGCTGTTCTGAAACGATACTGTCCACGGCGGATCTTGCTTCGGAATTACCGAGTTTCTGCTTTGTCTGACCTTCAAACTGAGGATCTTCTATCTTTACCGATACTATAGCGGTAAGACCTTCTCTTATATCATCACCCGTAAGGTTAGGCTCGCTGTCCTTTAAGAGCTTTGAATTTCTGGCATAATCATTGAAAGTCTTCGTAAGTGCGTTACGGAAACCTACAAGATGCGTTCCTCCTTCTGGAGTGTTTATGTTATTAACGAAACTGAAGGTACTCTCATTGTAAGAATCGTTATGCTGCATCGATACTTCAACATAAACGTTATTCTTTTTACCTTCAAAATAAAGGATCTCATCGTATAAAGGAGTCTTTGACCTGTTAAGGTATGTAACGAATTCCTTTATTCCTCCTTCGTAATGGAAGGTTCTTTCTACGGGTTCGGGTTTTTCCTCCGTGGTCCTTTCATCCCTTAAGATGATCTTTAATCCTTTGGTAAGGAAAGCCATCTCACGAAGACGCTGCTTTAAGACATCGAATTCAAATACGGTAGTCTCGGTAAATATCGTGGCATCGGGCTTAAATACGACTTTTGTACCCGTCTTGTCTTTTTCGCAGTCTCCTACGACCTTAAGAGGATAACATACATGACCTCTTTCATATCTCTGGTTATATATCTTTCCTTCATTGTAGATATAAACTTCAAGCCAGTCGGAAAGAGCGTTTACGACAGAAGCACCAACTCCGTGAAGTCCTCCGGAAACCTTGTATCCTCCACCGCCGAATTTTCCGCCGGCATGAAGTATCGTAAATACAACTTCTACTGCGGGAAGTCCGGCTTTATGGTTTATCCCGATCGGTATTCCTCTTCCGTTATCAACGACAGTAACGGAATTGTCGGGATTGATCGTAACCGTGATGGTATCGCAATATCCGGCAAGAGCTTCATCAACGGAATTATCCACTATTTCGTAAACAAGATGATGAAGACCGCGGCTCGCAGTCGTACCAATATACATTCCGGGACGTTTTCTGACGGCTTCGAGACCTTCGAGTATCTGTATCTGGTCCGCGCCGTAATCGTTCTCAACCGGAGATATATCGAGTGTATCCTTTTCCTCCGCTGCGATATTTTCGTTTAATTCTGACATATAGCTTCTCCTTCAGCTACCTTAAAGGTTTTATCTATCTTAAAATTATCGTTTACAAATTCATCAAGACCCGTACAGGTTATGATAGTCTGAACATCCCCTATACTGTCCAAAAGATAATTCTGTCTGTTTGAATCGAGTTCAGAAAGAACATCGTCGAGCAGCAATACCGGAGTATCTTTGGTTATCTTCTTTACCAGTTCTATCTCCGAGAGCTTTAATGATAAAGCTGCAGTCCTTTGCTGACCCTGAGATCCGAACCTTCTGATATCCACGCCGTTAACGGTAAATGAAAAATCATCCCTGTGAGGACCTATCGTGGTTATCTTGGCGCTAACATCCCTTTCCTGGGCAGACTCCATTTTTGATGCATAATCTTCGATGCTTACGTTAGGTTCATATATGACCGCAATATTTTCCCGTCCACCCGAAAGTTTATAATGATAATCTTTTATTATTTCACTTATCTGATCAGCGAAGGATTTTCTTCTTTCGATTATCTTACTTCCGTAAGATATTAACTGAGAATCCCATATATTAAGGGTTTCACGAAGATTCGGATTAAAATAAATATCTTTTAGAAGCTTGTTTCTCTGATTTATGATCTTATTGTAATTGTTAAGATTATAAAGATAAAAGCTGTCTAACTGACATAACTCCATATCTGCAAATCTTCTTCTCTCTCCCGGACCGTTTTTTATTATATTAAGGTCTTCAGGAGAAAACAAAACGACATTCAAAAGCCCAAGAAGATCCGCGGCCTTTTTAATTTTCTGACCGTCAATGGCGATTCCTTTGGACTTCGAAGATCGAAGATGCATATCTATTCTGTTTTCATTATCATCTTTTTCAAGGACAACCCTTATATGGGCTTCGCTCTTATTAAAATTTATTATCTCACTGTCTTTACTTCCCTTATGGGATTTGGTAGTGGCAGCGACATAGATTGCTTCAAGAATATTTGTTTTACCCTGAGCATTATCTCCGTATAAAATATTGGTACCGGGGTCGAATTCTATATTTAACTCTTCATAATTTCTGAAATCGACCAGATTAAGGGATTTAATGATCATGCTAAAACCTTGATTTCTTTATCTTTATACCTGATCACATCACCGTTTCTTATTTTTTTTCCTCTTTCAAGACATACTTCACCGTTAACGGTAACATCGCCGTTCTGAATGACTATCTTGGCCTCTACTCCGGAATCAGTCATTCCGGATAATTTGAAAACCTGCCCAAGTTTTATGAATTCGTCTTTTATCTTTATTTCTTCCATACTAAGAAACAGTCGTGAAATTAACCGGAAGTACGAGATAAATATAGCTTTCCTCGGCATTTTTAATAAAACATGGAGCCTTGGGATTAACAAAATAAATATCTATCTCTTCATCATCTATAACTCTTAAAGCATCTATCATGAATTTGGGATTGAAACCTATCATCAGATCCTTACCCTGTTTTTTAACGGATATCTCTTCATTCATGCTTCCGACAGTGGAATTTATCTTTAACTCTATCTTTTCGTCGGCAATATTTATGATGATAGGCTTCTTATCTCCTTCTTTTACGAGAAGAGTAGCTCTGTCTATTGAATCAAAAAGCTCTTTTTTATTGATGCTCATCTTGGTCTCATAATCTGATGAGAGCATCTGGTCTATCTTGAAATATTCACCTTCGATAAGTCTTGAAACAACGATCGTTTCATCAAATTCAAATATTATATGCTTTCCCGTAAAGAATATATTTACTTCTTTGTTCGTATCACCCGAAAGAATCTTGCTTATCTCGTTAAGGGTCTTTCCGGGAACTATTACTTTCTTTGAAGGATAATCTGTCTTGAGATTTATCTTTCTTATGGATATCCTGTGTCCGTCAAGTGAAACAACCTTAAGAACATCACCGTTAACTTCGAAAAGTTCACCCGTCATTATCTTATTGTTGTCATTATCAGCTATAGAGAAAATAGTCTGTCTTATTATCTCTTTTAAAGTAAACTGGGAAACGGTTATCGAATCTATCTTTTCAACATTGGGAAGATAGGTAAATTCATCAGCCGGCTTTCCTATGATCGTAAATTTTGCCTTGCCGCAGGTAATGAATGTCTTAAGAGAAGAATCACATTCGATCACTACATCCTGATCGTCAAGTTTTCTTACTATATCAAAAAGTATCTTCGCATCCAGGGCTATCTTACCCTTTTCTTCTATGATACCTTTAATAACCGTTTCAATACCGAGTTCCGTATCATTGGCTATAAGTCTTATCTTATCTTCGGAAGCATCAATGAGGATACATTCAAGGATAGACATCGTAGTCTTATTGGGAACTGCTTTAGATACGATATTTACTCCGTTAAGAAGATTTGATTTTGAACAAATAAGCTTCATTGTGTATAAATTCCTTTCTTATCTGATCGATGGGGTTATCCGCACAAATGATATAAATTAATTAACTTTTCAGTATAGTTAGTATTAACAGATGTTCATTTGTGTACAACTCATATATTATAGCATTTTTAAGCAAAAAAAGAAACGATAACAGTGTTGATAAGATAATATAAAAAGTGAATGATGTTCATATCATAAGGGACTTATTTTTTTCTTTAAGATATCAATTTTGTTTGAAAGTGACTTATCCACTTTTACACTTTCCGATATCTTGTTTATCCCGTAGATAATGGTAGTATGATCTTTCTTATTTAATGCTTTTGCTATTTCCTGTAAAGGTTCCTGGGTAAGCTCCTTGCAAAGGTACATACATATCTGTCTCGGAAGGACCAGATCAGCTGTTTTTCTCTTTGATCTTATATCATCGGCCGTAAGATTAAAGTGTTCGGCAACAATGTTTATTATATTTGCCGGAGTTATTTCCTTTACCTGATTTGGATTGATTATATCCTTAAGAGCTTCTTCGGCCACATCAAGTGTAATATCTACTTTATTCAATCTTGAATAAGCCATCAGCTTATTATATGCACCTTCAAGTTCTCTTATATTTGAGGTGATGTTTTCGGCGATATATTCAAAAACGGCATTATCTATGTCTTTTTTGTTATTTTCGGAATATTTGTTTAGGATAGCCATCCTGGTCTCATAATCGGGAGCCTGGATATCAGCGGTAAGACCCCATTGGAATCTTGTCCTGAACCTTTCTTCAAGTGTTTCCATATCCTGAGGAGGTTTATCCGAAGAAATGATTATCTGTTTTCCGGCAGAATGAAGTTCGTTAAAAGTATTGAAAAATTCCTGCTGGGTAGCTTCTTTTCCTATGATATACTGAACATCATCGACCAAAAGAACATCAACGGAACGGTATTTTTTCCTTATTTCGTTAACTTTTGATGAACTGTTGGATCTTATAGCATTTATAACTTCATTGGTAAAGTTCTCCGCAGTGACATAAAGAACCTTTTTATTAGGATCCTGATCCAGAATAAAATGACCTATGGAATGCATGAGATGAGTCTTGCCAAGTCCGGATCCTCCGTAAAGAAAGAGTGGATTATAAGCTTCACCGGGAGATTCGGCAACCGCAAGAGCTGCTGAATGTGCGAATTTATTACTGTTTCCTACAACAAAAGTATCAAATCTGTATTTTGAAACAAGATTTGCGTTTTCGGAATTTATATTGTAGATCTTTTCTTTTTTGGTGATTTCTTCGTTCTGGACATCATTTTCAAGGATGAACATGACCTTGACATTATGATCGATCATCTCCGTGATAGTGACCATAAAATATGTCATAAATTTCTTTGAAATATAGTTCATGGCCTGTGCCATGTCGGTCGGAACGATTATATAAACGACATCATCTTCGATATTTTTGAATTTAAGAGGTCTGATCCAGGTGTCAAAAGAAATGTCAGCAATGTCATATTCGTTTCTGAGTGTTTCGATTATATTTTCCCAGTTCTTTTCTATAAAATCATTAAAGTTTCCGGTTTCCATGTGTATAACTACCCCATCCTTTTATTATCACTAACACATCTTAATATAAAAGAAACAAAAATTCAAACTCAAAAACTTCTATAAATACTTATTTTACGGCGTTTTCAGAGTTGACATAAGAATTTTTCATAACTCAAAAAATAACATGATTGTGAGTAATTGTTCATAAACAAAATTATGTCTTTTATTATGTTTTGGATGATTTATTCACACTTATCCACATATTTATCCACAAGTTGTGAATAAAATTATGTCAATTTGAGACACAATTTTATGATCAAAATATGGTATTTTAATGGCCGTCCGACACAATATGTAGAACCGAAAAAATTATTGATTTTTCAATATTTTTTACTTCCTTATTTTACTTGACATAAATTGAAAAAATCCATTATAATCGGTTTGTTGTTTTCCTATTTATAAAGGAGGTGTTCCCGTATGAAAATGACTTTTCAGCCTAAAAAAAGACAGAGATCAAAAGTCCACGGCTTCAGAGCAAGAATGAGTACTCCCGGCGGACGTAAGGTTTTAGCTGCCAGACGCGCTAAAGGAAGAAAAAAGTTGTCAGCATAGGCCACTTTTAAAGTGGCTTTTTTTGCGTTAAGTGAAAAATACTTTAAAGCTGAGAAAGAATTCCGAATTTCAAAACGTTTATAAGAACGGCAGATCCAAGGCAAACAGATACCTGGTGGTATATATTCTGGAAAACAACCTGCCTTGCAACAGACTCGGAATCAGTGTCAGCAAAAAAGTAGGAAACAGTGTGATCCGTCACAGAGTTAAAAGATTGTTAAAAGAAAGTTACAGGCTGCAGGAAAAAATGTTTAATAGTGGTTTAGACATTGCAGTCGTTGCCCGAGGCAGTGCCTCCTCCGTTTCATTTAAGGAAATGGACAGTGCATTATCACATCTTCTTAAGCTTCATAAGGTAATGAAGTGATCCGACAATCCGATGAAAACTATTTTAATTTATTTTATAAAATTCTACAGAAAATATCTGTCTCCTTTAAAAAGTACCAAATGTCCGTATATACCGACCTGTTCGGAATACGGACTGGAAGCGATAAGCAAATACGGTGCTTTTAAGGGAGGTTTTTTGGCTTTATGGAGAATTTTAAGGTGTAATCCGTTTTCAAAAGGCGGATATGATCCTGTTCCGTAAAGACTGTGGAATTTGGTAAGAAAGGGTTAGGTACTTATTTTGTACGCTGTATTATTGACTCAGTATCAGGGAAAGATACTGGGACCCATAGCAAAATATATACTCGGTCCCATTATCAATTTAATCTTTAAGTTCCTTGATCTCATTTTAGGTTCTTTTGACAGCGGACTTATCGGTCTTTCTATCATAGGATTTACGATAGTGATCTATCTTCTGCTCATGCCGCTTACGGTCAAACAGCAGAAGTTCAGTAAGCTTTCCGCTAAGATGAATCCCGAGCTCCAGGCCATTCAGGCAAAATATAAGGACAGAAAAGATCAGGATTCAATGATGGCAATGAATGCCGAGACCAAGCAGGTTTATGCCAAATACGGAGTTTCTCCTTCCGGTTCCTGCGTCCAGCTTCTCATTCAGATGCCTATCTTGTTTGCTCTTTACAGAGTTATTTATTCTCTTCCCGCTTATATATCAACATTGAGGGGATATTTTGAGACCATCGCCCAGAATGTTATAAACAGCGGAAAAGTAGAAGAGATCAAAGCTTTAAAAGAAGCTGCCGCTTACGTTAAGAACTTCGATATTGAAGGAAACCAGGTAAATGCGGTTATCGACGTTTTGAACAGCATGAATGTCGATCAGCTTACCAAATATGCAGGGTCTTCCGCAAATTGTATCGAAGCTCTCGAAAAGATCAAAACATACAATTTCTTTTTGGGAATGAACCTCAGCAATTCACCTTCCTACATGATCCAGCAGGCCTGGAACAATGCTTCCGGAAAACAGTGGGGAGTTATAATAGCTGCGATCCTTATTCCCGTTCTTGCTGCTGCCACACAGTGGATAAACGTTAAGCTCATGCCCCAGCAGAATACAAACGGTTCGCAGGGCGGAGATACTGCAGAATCAATGCAGCAGTCCATGAAGATGATGAATAACGTAATGCCTCTGATGTCGGCATTTTTCTGTTTTACTTTTTCATCAGGTATCGGTATCTACTGGATAGCAGGTTCGGTAGTACGTTCCATCCAGCAGGTAATCGTTAATAAGCATATCGATAAGATAGATATTGATGCCCTTGTTGAAAAGAATAAGGAAAAACAGAAGATAAAGATGGAAAAGAAAGGGATAGATCCCAATACCATCGATAAATATGCTTCAATGAAGACAAAGAGTATTGCTTCGGCTGCCAATGCAGCACCTGCTCCGAGAAGGTCGATATCGGAAAAAGCCAAAAATGTCAATTCCGTATCCAAAAAAGAAAAAGACGAAGCAATGAATGAAGCGGTTTCCGAAAACAGTTCGGAAAAGAAGGTATTTGCGGAAGGATCTTTGGCCGCAAAAGCCAATCTTGTCCGTCAGTACAATGAAAATAACAATAATTAACAGAGGTATTTAATTATGGATTATATGGAGTTTACAGGAAAAACAATTGATGATGCTGTAGTAGAGGCTTGTTCAAAGCTTCTTATATCAAGAGAAAAGCTTGAATATGAAGTAGTCGATGAAGGAAATTCCGGCTTTTTGGGATTGGGATCAAAGCCCGCTGTCATAAAGGCAAGACAGAAACTTGAGATCGATGATACCGCAAAGGTATTCCTGGATGATGTCTTCCGTGCAATGGGTATCGATGCTAAAGTCACCATTAAATATGATGAATTCGATAAGACCATGAACGTTGATCTTTCCGGCGATGATATGGGAATACTTATCGGAAAGAGAGGCCAGACACTTGATTCACTTCAGTATCTTACAAATCTCGTAGTCAACAAGAATACGGAAGAAAAGATCCATGTAAAGGTTGATACCGAAGATTATCGTAAGCGTCGCAGACAGACTCTTGAGAATCTTGCAAAGAACATGGCTTCAAAGGTAAAGAGAACACGCAGGAGCGTAACTCTGGAACCCATGAATCCTTACGAGAGAAGGATCATACATTCAGCTTTACAGAATGATAAATTTGTTACTACACATTCAGAAGGTGAAGAGCCTTACAGAAAGGTAGTCATCACTTTAAAGAAATAAAATATGATAAATGATACAATTGCCGCCATTGCAACTCCCGCAGGTAATTCCGGTATCGGGATCATCAGAGTAAGCGGAGAAGATGCAAAGGCCGTAGTCGACAGGATCTTTGTCGACCCGAAAAATGTACATATCTTGTCATCTATGGAAAGCCATACAATACGTTATGGCTTTCTTTTGGATGGTGAAGATACGGTCGACGAGGTGATGGTATCATTTTTTAAAGGTCCCAAAAGCTTTACCGCCGAAGATACGGTTGAGATAAACTGTCACGGAGGCGCTTTTGTCCTTAACAAAGCACTTGAGCTCGTATTAAAGAACGGAGCAAGACTTGCCCTGCCGGGTGAATTCACGAAAAGAGCTTTTTTGAACGGAAGGATAGATCTTTCCAAAGCTGAGGCCGTAATGGATGTGATAGCTTCGGATTCCGAAATATCTCTTAAGAATTCGTTATTCCAATTACGGGGAAGTGTTTTTTTAAAGATAAAAGAACTGAGAGATGATATACTTCATGAAATAGCTTATATCGAATCCGCTTTGGACGATCCCGAGCATATTTCTTTTGATGACCATAAGGAAGAATTTGAAAAAAAGCTTAACGAATCTTTGAACGCCGTAGATGAGATGATCGTTTCTTCCGATAACGGCAGGATCATTAAGGACGGCATAAGGACAGTGATCGCCGGAAAACCGAATGCGGGAAAGTCTTCATTACTGAATCTTTTCTCAGGTTCCGACAGAGCGATAGTCACGGATATTGCCGGTACGACACGCGATATCATCGAAGAAAGGATAAAGCTTGACGATATCACGCTTTGTCTTACGGATACCGCAGGTATAAGACAGACGGATGATCCCGTGGAAAGCATAGGTGTTAACAGGGCAAGGCAGTACCTGGACAATGCCGATCTTATCCTGTTTGTGGTGGATTCTTCTGTAGCTCTGGATGAAAACGATCTTGAGATAAAAGATCTTCTTAAAGGAAAAAAGAGTATAGTCCTTTACAATAAATCGGATCTTGAACCTGTAGTTTCGATCGAAGATATCAGGGCACTTATTCCCGATGCGTGTGTTATCAGGACTTCCGCTTTATCGGGTGACGGTTACGAAGAATTTAAGAATGCCGTAAAGGATATGTTCATCAAAGGAAATATAGATGTCGGAAATGAGATTATCATCACCAATCTCAGACATAAGGAAGCTTTGAAGGAGGCTTCGGATTCTCTTAAGAATGTTAAGGATTCACTGGATAATTCCCTTCCCGAGGATTTTTACACGGTGGATCTTATGAATGCATATTTATTCCTTGGAAGCATCATCGGAGAAGAAGTCGATGATGACCTGGTAAATAAGATATTCAGTGAATTCTGCATGGGTAAATAGATAATGACGGAAAAAAACACACTGATAGAAAAAACTGATATATGTGTCATCGGAGCCGGACATGCCGGATGTGAAGCTGCGCTTGCAGCCGCTCGTCTCGGTCTTGATACGGTCATATTTACCGTGTCTGTTGAAAGCATCGCTCTTATGCCCTGTAATCCGAATATCGGAGGATCTTCAAAAGGACATATCGTCCGTGAAGTTGATGCTCTCGGCGGAGAAATGGGAAAGAACATAGACAAGACTTTTATACAGTCCAAGATGCTCAACACTTCAAAAGGACCCGCCGTTCATTCATTGAGAGCTCAGGCGGATAAAGCTGATTATTCGAAAAGAATGAGGATGACCCTTGAAGAACAGGATCATCTTACGATAAAGCAGGCCGAGGTCTGCGAACTTTTATGGGAAGATGAACCCGTTAAAAGGATAACCGGTGTAAGAACCTATACCGGGACAACTTATCTTTGTAAGGCTGTCGTGATCTGTTCGGGTACATATCTTAATGCAAGGTGTCTTACCGGTGAAGCAATTACCTATACCGGACCTAACGGACTTATGGCTGCTACCCATCTTTCGGATTCGCTAAAGGAAATGGGTATCTCGTTAAGAAGGTTCAAGACAGGGACTCCCGCCAGGATGGACGGTCGTTCTCTTGATTATTCCAAGATGGAGATACAGAACGGCGATGAGAGGATAGTTCCTTTTTCTTTCAGCACGGATCCCGATTCCGTTCAGAAGGATCAGGTGCCCTGTTACCTTACTTACACCAACGAAGAAACACATAAGATAATCAGAGAAAATCTCGACAGATCTCCTCTTTTTGCCGGTGTCATCGAAGGAACCGGTCCGAGATACTGCCCTTCGATCGAAGATAAGGTCGTAAAATTCCCCGATAAGAAAAGGCATCAGATCTTTATCGAACCCGAAGGTCTTTCAACAAATGAAATGTATCTTTCGGGAATGTCTTCTTCTTTACCCGAAGACGTTCAGGTCAGGATGTACAGAACGGTTCCGGGCCTTGAAAACTGCAAGATCGTTAAAAACGCATATGCTATAGAATATGACTGCATAGATCCCAATCAGCTTTATGCGACATTAAGATTCAAAAATGTCGAAGGTCTTTATGCCGCCGGACAGTTCAACGGCAGCAGCGGATATGAAGAGGCAGCCGGCCAGGGTATCATCGCCGGTATAAATGCCGCTATGTCCGTTCTCGGAAAAGAAGAGATCGTACTCGACAGGTCGCAGGCTTATATCGGTGTACTTATCGATGATCTTGTCACCAAGGAAAACTTCGAACCCTACAGGATGATGACTTCAAGGGCCGAATACAGACTTCTTTTAAGACAGGATAATGCCGACAGGAGACTGCGTAAGATCGGTCATGATGTAGGACTGGTTTCGGATGAAGAATATGATGCGTATTTAAAGAAAGAAGAACTGATAGATAAAGAGATAGACAGGATAAAGAATGTTTATCTCGGTGCGGCAAAGGAAAATCAGGATATCCTTGCGGGTATGGATTCCGCTCCGATATCAAAATCCACTTCTCTGGCGGAACTTATCTGCAGACCTGAACTTGATTACAGAAAGGTTGCCCTTCTCGATCCCGAAAGGCCCGATCTTCCGGATGCGGTCATCGATCAGGTAGAGATCGAGATCAAATATGAAGGATATATCGAAAGAGCCCTTCGTCAGGTTAAGCAGTTTAAAAAGATGGAGCAGAAACTGATCCCGGAAGATATAAATTACGATGATGTTGAAAGTCTAAGGATCGAAGCAAGACAGAAGCTTAAAGCTTTAAGACCGGTTTCGGTGGGACAGGCTTCAAGGATATCCGGAGTATCTCCCGCTGATATTTCCGTTCTTTTGGTTTATCTTTCTTCAAGGTGATCTTTATGAGTGTTGATAAGGTTGATACCGGATCATTGATAAGGTCACTTGATGATCTCGGTATCCGGTATGATGACAAAACCATAGACAGATTTTTGAGATATCACGAACTGCTCTGTGAATGGAATTCATTCATGAATCTTACATCCATTACGGAATGGCAGGAAGTCGTAAACAAGCATTTTGTCGACAGTCTTTCGCTGGTGAAATGTGTTAATGATATGACAGATGTGTCATATAAGATCCTTGATATCGGAACAGGTGCCGGGTTTCCCGGGATACCTCTGAAGATAGCATTTCCTGATCTGAAGATCACATTAATGGATTCTCTGAATAAGAGGGTTAACTTTCTTAATGAAGTGATCAAAGAACTCGAACTTACCGATATATATGCGGTTCATTCCAGAGCAGAAACGCTTGCCCGCGATAAAGAACACAGGCAGCAGTATGATCTGGTCGTTTCAAGAGCCGTTGCAAATATGACAGTGCTGTCAGAATTATGCCTTCCTTATTTAAAGGTCGGCGGTTCTTTTATATGTTATAAATCCGATAAGGCCGATGAGGAATTGACGGCATCTCGGAAAGCCGTAGATCTCTTGGGAGGAAAGCATTCCGGATGTAAAGAGTTCATTCTGCCGGAAACCGATATACCCAGAAGACTGTATGTGATCGACAAGATAAATGACACTCCGGATAAGTATCCCCGTAAAGAAGGTACACCCGCAAGATCACCTCTTTACTGATACTGATCTTTTTCTACTTTTTAAATTTCCTGTTTTGTATTATTATTATTCTATATGAAGAATCGTGCCGTAATAGAAGAAATGTATTATTCCTATCTTGAACAGAAAAAATCTGCGAAAGATAATCTTCTTCATAATGAAAGAAGGATGAAGGAAATAGAAGATTTTCTTAAGAGCGTTGAAGATACCGATACAGAGCTTAAGATATTTTCTCCTTTTGATACGGATGAGATCTTTAACGGCAGGATCGAACATGAAAAAGCGGAACTTGAAAAGCTTAAAGAAGATTGTAAAGTTCAGGAGGATCTGATAGCAGATCTTGAAATAAGGATAGCCCAGTTCAAGGAGATGCTCGAGGAGCAGCCGGAAGAATCTCCGGTAAAAAAAGAAAAAGATGACCCTGAACCTGTTCAGGAAAAGAACCATTTTCTTCTTGTCTATGATATTCAGGAAAAAGAAAGATTCAGGTTATCATCGGATCTTCATGACAATACGGTTCAGAATCTTGTTCATGTATGTCACGGACTTGAACTTGCGTCGATGTTCATTGACCAGGATCCCGTACGGGCCAAGCTTGAGATTGCTTCCTGTATAAAGAATATTAAAAGTTCGATCGACGAGATTAGGGATATCATTTTCGATCTTCGTCCCATGGAACTCGATGATCTGGGATTCAAAGCCTGCTTTGAAAATTTCATCGCAAATATGAAAGTATCCTATTCCGATGTGATATTCGAAACAGATGTAGATGAACTTGATAAAGACAATACTCTCCTGCTCAATGTTTTTATGGTGATCAAGGAGATAGTTGTCAATTCGCTTAAACATTCAAAATCTCCAAAGATTAAAATTATTGTTAAGCAAAATAATCAAACTATTGATATAATGATAAAGGACTTTGGTGTTGGATTTGATCCGAGAAATGTATCCGATAATCATTTCGGACTTCATCTTGTTAAGGATCGTATTGAACTGATCAACGGCAAGATCGAAGTTAACAGTTCCGAAACCGAGGGAACGGAAGTACATATTACAGTTTAGTTTTTTGTAAATGAGGGAAAATATATATGGCAATCAAAGTTATGTTGGCGGATGATCATTCTTTGATCAGAGAAGGTATCAAACAGCTTTTGGAATTCGACGGTTCGATCCAGGTAATAGCTCAGGCTGCTGATGGAAATGAAACATTGAGTGTTCTCGATCATGTTTCTCCGGATATTCTTTTGCTGGATATTAATATGCCTAACATGAACGGTATAGATGTACTTCAGACTTTAAAGAAGAAAAAGTCTGATATGAAGATACTTATCCTCACTGTTCACAGTGAAGTCGAATATCTCGTTAAAGCAGTTGATATCGGTGCCGACGGTTACGTACTTAAAGATGCTGACTCGTCTGAATTGAAAGAGGCTATCCATAAAGTTATTGAAGGTGAGTCCTATATCCAGCCGAACCTCATTCCTTCTTTGAATTCACGACTTATCAACAGAGATATTGACAGAGAAAAAATTGAATCTCTTACGAAAAGAGAGATAGAGATCCTTAAACAGATCGCCGGCGGAAGATTCAATAAAGAGATCGCAGATAATCTTGATATCACCGAAAGAACCGTTAAGAATCATATTTCGAATCTGTTTAAAAAGATCGATGTTAATGACCGAACGCAGGCAGCGGTCTTCGCAATTAGAAATAATTTGGTTGAATTGTATTAGAAGATGTTTCACGTGAAACATCTTCTTTTTATTTTCCGATCAGCACAAGATTTTGTGGTGATCGATTTTTTAGTTTTCAATGAGTTGTGGTTTTGTGCGTGAAACATTCGCAAAGATATATCTGTGAAACACTCTTCTATCTGTTCTTAATTTCTATCCGATCAAGGATTCCCTGAACGCCTACATCTTTATGAGTCAGATACATTCTTATTACATCTTCCACAAACTGAGGATCTGTTTTTGTTTTAACAGATATCTGTTCTAACGTCTTTCCTTTATCGGTAATTTTCATTATAGTTTTTACCAGTTGATATATCTCAGCATCGGAAGAGATCTTTTTTTCTCCGGGACGTGCGTGTCCGTATAAGATCCTGATATCTTTTATCGCGGGAAACCCTTTTGCTTTTTCAAATATCAGATCCCAGCTTTTTTCTATTCTTGTACAACGATGGAGTTCAAGTTCATAAAGAGGGTTAAGATCTCCGACCAGGACCGTACCTTCATCAAGCCATAATGAAATACTGTCGTCGGAATGTCCGGGTGTAGAAAGGATCTCTCCGTCTATCCCAAGATCTTTCAGGAATGATCTGCTCTCGGAAAGAGAAATATATACGATGTCTTTTTCGTCTAAAGGAATATAGTCATGATTCTTTTCTTTCTGAAAGATATTATCGGCATCATGGATATGATCTTTCTGGATCTCGGGAATTACGGTTTTGATCCCAAGCCCGGAGAGTTGTCCGGCAAGACCCATATGATCCGGATGAAAATGAGAGATCAAAAGATGAGAGATCTCTTCGATCTTAACATGCACTTCACCTAAAGCTTTATAGAATAACGGAAGTGTTCCGGCCCAACAGGTATCAAAAAGAATATATCCGTCTTTGCTTTTTATCAGATATGTATTTGTATTTCCGTAATGAAGTTCGAGGACCATTTTAATCACTCGGTATATTCAACAAATAAAGTTATCGTTGCATCACCGTCACCCAAAAGATTTTTGAGTTCTTCTTCGTTTAGATCGGTAATATAAGCAAACTTTACTCCGTTCCGGTCACCGTCCGTATAACAAAGAGTAATCTTATTGCCTTCGGAAATAATGATATCTCCGGAAGAGCAGTCAATCTCTTCGTCATCTGTTTCAACAGTCCAGGGCAGAGTTCCGATTTTTTCCGTTCCGTCTTGATCTTCAAGAGTAATCTCAATCTCACCCCGTGACAGAATAGGGATCATCTCATCAACAGTTTTATTATCGCAAGGATATACACTTAAGTATTCCCCGTTTAAAGCAAGGCCCAGGACCGCAACAGGATCCATGGGGTACGGATCGAAGTAGACAGGTTCATGGGAGATCTGTTCGATGGTAATATTTTTTTTCTTATCAACAATGATCCTGTAAGTGTCAATGTAGGAATCAGCTATGGGAGAAGACTCGCTAATGGTAACGATCGACTCACCTTTCTTCAGTCCCTCGAAACGGAAGATCATGTCGAAACCAGACCCGGTCTCCTTTAGGTGATTTAAACTTTTATACTTCTTTTTCTGGTCGTAAGTAACTACTTCGGGATCATCGATCGTAACGGTATACTCAACTCCGCTCCCGTCAAAGGAATAGTACTTGATATCTGCTTTTTTTCTCTCCTTTGATGAAGATTTTGAATCGGATTCCTGTTTATCTTCTTTATCGGATGTATCGTCTGTTTTGTCGGAATTTCCGCAGGCAGATAACAGGATAAGCAGTATAAATAATATGGGCAAAAGCTTTTTCATAAGGAAACTCCTTTAACATATTTATACTTTAGATTCTTTTATCATACCTCAATCCAAACAAAAAAACACCTATACCAGATATTGTGCCAAATGTTTCACGTGAAACATTATATGGTATGGCAAAAAATAACACTAAATATATTAGAAATAACTCACCTTATTTAATGGAATTAAGGATGTTATGGTGATATAATCTATTAGCATAGTTTTGGTAGAATGAAGGAGAGAAAATGGGAAAAGTAATTGCGATAGCAAATCAAAAAGGCGGAGTTGGCAAGACGACTACCGCTATTAATTTGTCAGCATCTTTGGCAGCAAAAGGAAAAAAGATACTGGTAATAGATACGGATCCCCAGGGCAATACGACCAGCGGATTCGGAGTAAACAAAAACGAAGTTGAAGATACCGTTTATGAGTTGATGCTCAATGAGAGCGGGATCAGAGATTGTATCTTAAAAGATGTTCTCCCGGGAGTATCAATCATCCCGTCAAATGTTAATCTTGCTGCAGCTGAGATAGAACTCATCGGAGTGGAGAGAAAAGAATTTATCCTGAAGAACGAAGTCGACTGGATCAGGTCGGATTATGACTTCATCATAGTTGATTGTCCTCCGTCACTTAATCTGCTTACGATCAATGCGATGACTACGGCCGATTCGGTTCTGGTTCCGATCCAGTGTGAATATTATGCACTCGAAGGATTGAGCCAACTTATCCATACCATCAATCTGGTAAAGGAAAGACTGTCTCCGGATCTTAACATGGAGGGTGTGGTATTTACCATGTATGATTCAAGAACAAACCTTTCCGAGCAGGTTGTTGAAAACGTTAAGGCTAACATCACCCATAAAGTATTCAATACAGTGATACCCAGAAATATCAGACTGGCAGAAGCTCCCAGTTACGGACAGCCCATCAGTATTTATGATCCGAAATCGGCAGGTGCGGAAGCATATATGAATCTGGCATCAGAGATCATCGGATAAACATAAAGATGATCACTTCAAGATAAAGAAGGAGAAAGATATGGCAAAAAGAGGTTTGGGAAAAGGACTTGATTCTTTGATCCCTTCGGTGGGAGGAGCAAAAGGAATTTCCGCCGCAAAAAGCGAAAACGAGATAAAGATCGAAGGAGCGACTACGATGGTCGGGATCGGAAAGGTCCAGCCGAACAAAGGTCAGCCGAGAAAGAATTTCAATGAAGATGCTCTGGAGGAACTCGCCGATTCAATCAAGCTTCACGGAATAATCTCTCCCATAGTGGTTCAGGACAGAAAAGATTATTATGAGATAATCGCCGGTGAAAGAAGATGGCGTGCCGCAATGAAGGCGGGACTAAAAGAAGTACCCGTTATCATAAAGAATTATACCGAAGAAGAAATAGTCGTTATCTCTCTGCTTGAGAATATACAGAGAGAAGACTTAAGCGAGATAGAAGAAGCTCACGCATATAAAAAACTCATCGACGAATTCGGACTTAAGCAGGACGAGGTTGCCGAAAAAGTTTCGAAGAGCCGTACGACCATAACCAATTCGATCAGATTATTAAAGCTTTCGGAAGATGTTCAGCAGATGATAAATGATGACATGATAACTGCCGGACATGCAAGAGCCCTTATATCTATCGAAGATCCGGAAGAACAGTACAGGATCGCACAGCAGATCTTTGATGAAAAGCTGAGCGTCAGAGATGTAGAAAAGCTCGTCAAGAACCTCGGAAAGACAAAGATCAAAAAAGATACAAAGAAGATCGACAAAGCGCTTGAGGCAATATATAAGGATATCGAAGAAAAACTGAAACAGAAACTGGATACAAAAGTCAGCGTTATCCCTTCATCCAAGAGTGACGGATCGGGAAAGCTGGAGATCGAGTTTTATTCAAATGACGATCTTGAAAAGATCATCGATATCCTGAACAAAGCCAAATAAATAACAGAAGGTGACAGATATGAAGAGCGCGCTTTTTGAAAAGATAGGACTTGCAAACCTTGATATAGGCATAGTCCTCATAATCATAACGGTAGTTATTTTAATATTGCTTGCATTGCTCATTTCGAGTATTGTAAAGATCAACCGTCTGACTGCCAAATACAACTTTTTCATGAAAGGAAGAGAGGCCAAGAGTCTTGAAGCCGAGATAATGAAACTGTTTGAAGACAATAGACGGATGAAAGAAGATATAGGACGGAACATCAAAGACATCAAAGCACTTTATAAACAGATCCGTACTACTTATCAGAAAATGGGACTTGTTAAGTATGATGCTTTTTCGCAGATGGGCGGCAAACTGAGTTTCTGCCTGGCATTACTTGACGAGGACAATGACGGATTCCTGATCAATTCGGTCCACGGAACGGACAGCTCTTATTCGTATATCAAGAGGATCGTAGCAGGCGAAAGCAATATGGATCTGACCAACGAAGAGAAGGCTGCCCTCGGTAAGGCAGTTGCAGGGGAAGATGAATGAAGCTTTGCAAAGTAAGTGATCTTAAAGGCGGAGAGATCCTGGCGAAACCGATAATCACCAATGATTACAAGGTTTTGCTCTCGGAGGAGACGATCCTTCGGAAAGATTATGTACAAAAGCTTATAGACCTTGAGATAACTGAGGTTTATATCAAGGATAAAGACCACGTCCACATGCAGGAAGTGGTATTGTTAAAGTCGGAAGTCGAGGAGTCATTTAAAGAAAAAGTCAAGGAAGTACTTGAAAGACATACATACAATAATTCAGGAGAGCTGGCAGAGCTACAGTCGACGGCTGAAGGGATAATCAGCAATATCCTCGAAGAAGAGGAAGTCGTAGAAAAGATATTTGACATAAAGGAAAGAAGCGCGGATATATATGAGCATTCGATAAGTCTTTGTTCCCTGTCCACGCTCACCGCTTTAAAGCTTAACCGCGATGAGGGAGAAGTACATGATATCGGAGTGGGATGCCTGCTCCATGATCTGGGGTTAAGATATCTGACTGTCGATTATGTAGATAAGGATCCATCGGAGTTTTCAAAACTTGAGACGATGGAATATCTCAAACATCCGGTCTACGGTTATTCGGCTGTAAAGGATGAGGGATGGCTTTCACCGCTTGCAAAAAACATAATCCTGTATCATCATGAAAGACTGGACGGGAACGGATTCCCGTTAAAGGCAACCGATATCCCCTATGCGGTCGGGATCGTTTCTCTGTGCGATACTTTTGATGAGATGATCTGCGGTATCGGATGCAAAAGAGTTAAAGTATATGAAGCGGTCGAATACTTAAAGACCTTTAAGGGTGTAAAGTATTATGCCGATGCGATAGATACATTCCTTGAATTTACGGCGGTTTATCCGGTAGGAAGTACGGTGATCCTCTCGGACGGATCCCAGGGAAAAGTGGTCCGTCAGAACAGGGAATTTCCTGACAGGCCTGTCATTTTACTTTCGAAGGATTCCTCGGGAAAACTGATCCCCAGAGGAAAGGAAGCTGACCTTACAAAGATCAACGATATTTTTATAGAAAAGGAGCTTATATAGATCATGATCGACATTAAGTTTTTAAAGGAAAATCCGGAAGCGGTAAAAGAAAACATCAAAAAGAAATTTCAGGATGATAAACTTCCCCTGGTAGACGAAGTTCTGGAACTGAGTTACGAGTACAGTAAGATCAGACAGGAAGCCGACGATCTCAGAAATAAAAGAAATACCATCTCAAAAGAGATAGGAAGCCTGATGTCTCAGGGCAAAAAAGAAGAAGCACAGGCCAAGAAAGAAGAAGTTACCGCCAATTCAAAGCGTCTTGCGGAACTCGAGGTATCAGAAAAGGAACTTGACGAAAAGATCAATAAGATCATGATGGTCATCCCGAACATCATAGATCCTTCGGTTCCGATCGGAAAAGATGACAGTGAGAATGTTGAGGTCACCAAATACGGAGATCCCGTAGTTCCGGATTTTGAAGTACCTTATCATACCGATATAATGGAACGCTTTAACGGAATAGATATCGATTCCGCAGGAAGAGTGGCCGGTAACGGATTTTATTATCTCGTCGGTGATATTGCCAGACTTCACAGCGCTATCTTAAGTTACGGACGCGATTTCATGATAGACAGAGGATTTACATACTGCATTCCTCCTTACATGATCCGTTCCAATGTAGTGTCAGGCGTTATGAGCTTTGCAGAAATGGATGCCATGATGTATAAGATCGAGGGTGAGGACCTTTTCCTCATCGGAACATCGGAGCATTCGATGATCGGAAAGTTTATCGATCAGATAGTTCCGGAAGATCAGCTTCCGCAGACTCTTACGAGTTATTCACCCTGTTTCCGTAAGGAAAAAGGTGCTCACGGCATAGAAGAAAGAGGTGTATACAGGATACACCAGTTTGAAAAGCAGGAAATGATCGTTGTCTGCAAACCCGAGGATTCTCCTATGTGGTTTGACAGATTGTGGCAGAATACGGTAGATTTCTTCAGGACCATGGATATCCCGGTAAGAACGATTGAATGCTGTTCCGGAGATCTGGCGGATCTTAAAGTTAAATCCTATGATGTAGAGGCATGGAGCCCCCGTCAGAAAAAGTACTTCGAGGTCGGAAGCTGTTCAAACCTCGGCGATGCCCAGGCTAGAAGATTAAGGATCAGGGTTCAGGCCGAAGACGGATCAAAGTATTTACCGCATACGCTCAATAATACCTGCGTAGCTCCTCCGAGAATGCTCATCGCATTCCTTGAGAATAACCTTCAGAAAGACGGAAGCGTTAAGATCCCTGAAGTACTCCGTCCCTACATGGGCGGGAAAGAGATCCTCATACCCGTAAAATGATCATCAACAGATTGAAAAGGGCGTTATAAGTAATGCACAAATACATGCGCGCCATTGGCTTCAGTAAATTTAAGAGTTTTAAAGATCAGCAAAAGCTCATTACGGATATTATCGTAAATGCTCCGATGCGTGCATATACGTCTTTATCCGATAATATCATCATTGCGTCCTTTTCCAGGGAATTTGCGCCCGGCGTAGGGATCACGGTCGTCGGACAGTTTGACGAAGATGACCAGTTCACATATAGTTATTATTATCCTTATGTTGAATCGCAGTGTATAAGTTCGGAAGAAGATATCTCCGTGGACAGACATGCGGCAACGGATTCATATGCCGGAGTGATAGATGATGTGAGAACAGGAGTTTCTATTATCTTTTATCTCCAAAATATGATACCATATATAAATGCGGTAAGGACAGATATGCTTCCGATGACCGGGACGACACTTTCGCTTTCGGCTCTGTCAGATAACGGAACGATACTGATGCCCCTTAAAAAGACGGTAAAGGATGTCGTTACCAACCAGCAGATCTTAAAGTCCCGCTCCATGCTCATCAATGCAGCCAGATCCGGTGATGACGAGGCGATGGAAAACCTGACATTAAAGGATATGGATACCTACACGACCATAGCGCAGAGGATCCAGACCGATGATGTTTTCACCCTGGTCGATACATATTTTATGCCCTATGGCATAGAGTGCGATAATTATGCTATACTTGGAGAGATAACCGAAGTGACTGAACTTCGAAACAGTGTCTCCGGTGAAGAAATGTACAAGATGTCATTGGTCTGCAACGACATAGAGATGACCTTGTGTGTGAACAAAAAAGATGTTTACGGTCAGCCCGAGGTTGGTCGTAGATATAAAGGAACCATATGGCTCCAGGGCCATATCAATTATCCGATGTCTTCTTAGTTAAATGGATATAACGGGTCCCTCCTAAGGATCAGTTGGGGGTTCGATTCCCTCAGGAGACGCTTAAAGGCGGCAATGAATTTGCCGCCTTTTTGAATAGTTAAAGCAATGAAAGGGATCATATGAAGATAAAAAGATCGATCACAACGGTATTAAGTGTGGCTTTGATGTCGGTAAGCCTTTTCGGATGCGGCAGCAGCACACCGCAGAATGCAGATGCTGCGGGAAATGCTCCGGCGGTAGAGAACACGGTTGAAGAAGATAAGGGAGAAACGGTCGCACAGACTTATTTTCCCCAAATGCCTGCGGATATCGAGGAATCTGAGATCTTTGTACAAAAGATCGATAACATCCCCGAAGGATTCATCCGAGGAATGGATATATCAAGCCTGCTATCGGAAGAAGCGAGCGGCGTAAAGTATTATGACGAAAACGGGGAAGAGCAGGATCTTTTAAAGATACTTGCCGATTCCGGAATAAACTGCGTAAGGGTCAGGGTCTGGGTAGATCCTTTTGATTCGGAAGGAAAAGGATTCGGAGGCGGAAACTGCACGGCGGAAACTGCAGCCGAGATTGGAAAGAGAGCCGCAGCCTACGGGATAAGTACCTGTGTGGATTTCCATTATTCGGATTTCTGGGCGGATCCCGGAAAGCAGATGGTCCCCAAAGCCTGGAAAGATATGTCTTTGGATGAAAAGGCAAAAGCTCTTTCAGATTATACAAAGGAAAGTCTTGATACGATCACCAAAGCGGGCGCTAAAGTTATCATGGTCCAGATCGGAAACGAGATCAACAACGGAATGTCCGGGGAAAAGGGCCTTAATAACAAGCTTAAGCTGGTCAAGGCAGGGTGCGATGCTACCCGCGAGTTTGCCAGAGAAAAAGGACTTGACCTAAGCGTTGTTCTTCACTATACACAGATAGATGACAAAAAGAATATCCTTGAGATAGCACGTCAGCTTCAGAGCGCAAAGGTCGATTATGACGTTTTCGGCGTTTCCTATTACCCGTACTGGCACGGAAGCATTGAAAACATGACGGAAGTCTTAAAGGAAGTCGCCCAAACCTACGGGGTAAAAACCTGCGTGATGGAAACGGCTTATCCCTATACCGATGAGGACGGAGACGGAACGGCCAACAGTGTTTCGGGTACTTCCGTTAAAAATTCATACCCCGTTTCGATCCAGGGTCAGGCCAATGCGATAAGGGATATAACCAAAGCAGCGATAGACGGCGGAAGTCTCGGGATCTTTTACTGGGAAGGAGCATGGATCCCGGTTGGAGGAGATCCCAAAACAAACAGCGAACTTTGGGAAGAATACGGCTCCGGCTGGGCCAGTTCTTTTGCTGCGGACTACGATCCCGATGATGCCGGAAAATATTTCGGGGGAACTTCGTGGGATAATCAGGCCTTCTTTGATTTTGAAGGACATAAGCTTCCCTCCCTTGATGTGTTCAAATACATAGATCACGGCGCAAGGGGAAAAGAAGTTGAGATCCTGACGGACCTTGAGGATGAAGATGCGATAAGCGTTGACGTGAGCATCGGCGCAGCGGTTTCATTACCCGAAGATATCAATGTTGTTTACAATGATACATCGGTGGACGAGCCTTTGCATGTTGCATGGAACGAAGATGAGATCAATGCAATAGATACTAATACCGCGGGAGTTTATTACGTGAACGGTAAAGCGGAATGCTCAGCAATGCCCGGCAAGGAAACCGCGGTAAAGGCCAGGGTAAATGTTGCGAACATAAACTATATCGTAAATCCGGGCTTTGAAGAAGAAGTCGGAGAGGAATGGATCGCCGAAACCTTCGGAGGAGGTACGGCAACGGATATCCAGGATAAGGAAGCCGATGCACACGGCGGTACGAAAGCCTTCCATTTCTATAAGGCCAAGGAGTTTTCTTTTGACATGCATCAGGAACTCACAGATATCCCCGCAGGAAACTATGTATTAAGTGCCTATGTTCAGGGCGGTGACATGGGAAGCGAAAGCAGCGTCGTGATGTACATTGATGTTAACGGACAAAGATATGAGACCGGGAACATCGGACTTGACGGCTGGCAGCAGTGGAAAGAGATGAAGATAGAGGATATCGCTATAAAAGACGGAGACAGTATCATCCTGGGCTGTGAAGTCACCGGCGGAGCCGGAGGCTGGGGTACAATAGATGATTTCGATCTGTCGCTGAAATGACAGAAGCACAAAAATATATGAAAAAAATCCCGGTTCCTTATCAAAGTACCGGGATCTTTTGTCTTTTTGGTTTTATGATTTACCAGGGCTGGCTGGGATCTGTTCTTATCTGAAGCGGCTGACCGCAGGGACCGTTGTCTCCGGGACATACGTTGCCGATACTGCGTAAATAAATAAGATCGTCTTTGGTTACCAAAAATTCACCGTGAACCGGGCACCTGCACTGCGCATGATATCCGGCAAACGGACCGTCATAATATGAACCTCCGGATACTTTGTCCAGGTCATTATCATCGATCTTGTGCATCTTAATCTTATCACTCATATGTAACCTCCTGTTTTTGCTTTTTCAGTCGTTATCCGACCGAGTTTATTTTTTATGATCCTTCATATTTGCCTGGATCAGGGATACGATAGTCCTTATAGCATTGTTCTGACTTGAACCGTTCATTGCGTCTATGTAGGTCTGACGCGTGAAATACAGTTCGGTCACCTTTTCGACCAGGTTATCAGAAAGGTTTTCATCATCGTCCACGACCAGAGAATAGCCCTGTGCTTCGAAGGAACGGGCATTAAGAACCTGATCTCCTCGCGATCCTTTCTTTAAGGGAACAAGGATATTGGGTTTTTTCAATGATACGAGTTCGCAGATCGAATTCGCTCCGGCCCTTGATATGACGAGGTCCGCCATTGCGAAAAGATGCTTAAGGTCATCGGTAACATATTCAAACTGTATATATCCTTTGGATCCCATATCCGTCAGCGTCTCGTCCAGCTTTCCTTTTCCGCAGATGTGTGCGATCTGAAAATCCGGAAGGAGCTTCGGAAGAGCGTTTCTCACGGCGGCGTTAACGGAAGCCGCACCTAGGGAACCGCCTATAACAAGTATGATGGGCCGCTGTGTGGTAAAATTGCAGATCTCAAGGCCTTTTTCGCGATTGCCGGATAAAAGCTCGGATCTTATCGGAGAACCCGTAAGGACGGATTTCCTTCTCGGAAGGGCTTTGACCGTCTCCGGGAAATTACAGCAGATCTTTTTTGAAAAAGGAAGCGCCATCTTGTTCGCAAGACCGGGCGACATGTCCGACTCATGTGAGATAACGGGGACGCGGCAGAGTTTTCCCGCTATCGCAACGGGAAGTCCGACGAACCCTCCTTTGGAAAAAATGATGTTCGGACGTTCTTTTTTTATGATCTTTTTAGCCTGTCTGATACCGGCAAGAACCCTGAAGGGATCGGAAAAGTTCTTCAGTGAAAAATATCTTCTGAGTTTTCCGGTAGAGATCGGATAATAAGGGATCCCGGCATCGGGAATGAGTTTGCTTTCTATCCCGTCCTTCGATCCTATATAAGAGATCTCAAATCCGGCACTTTTAAGGTACGGGACCAATGCAAGATTAGGTGTAACATGCCCTGCCGTTCCGCCGCCGGTAAGGATGATCTTTTTTTCTGCCATAAGCAACTCCGATCAGACTGTATATGTCTATTGAACACAACGTTTTTTTCTTATAAAATAACAAGGAAAGTATATCAGAAAGTAAAGAGCTTTGCCAGTATGGGGGTTATATATGAGCAAACTTTGGTACAAAACAGAAGCAAAATGTTGGGAGGAGGCGCTTCCTTTGGGAAACGGCCGTCTGGGAGCCATGGTTTTCGGAAATCCGGTCAACGAAAGGATCCAGGTCAACGAAGAAAGCATGTGGTACGGCGGTCCGTGCGACAGAAATAATCCGGATGGTGCCAAAAACCTTCCGATGATCCGTAAACTTATCTTAAACGGAAAGATAAACGAAGCCGAGAGACTGATGAAATACTCTCTTTCAGGCTGTCCCGAAAGCCAGCATCCTTATCAGACGCTCGGAGATATCTATATGGATTTTTACGGGATCACTTCCGTACAGGGTTACCAGAGATGTCTCGACATCGATAATGCGGTATATGATCAGATTTTCGGAGATGAGGATACGACCTATACCAGGCTGATCTATATATCAAAGCCCGATGATATCATGGTTATACATCTTTCGGCAGCAGGCAAAAAGAAGCTCGATCTTGATGTAAAACTCAGAAGGGACCGGTTTTTCGACGGAGTAAGGAAACTTGGCGAAAACGGCATCACTCTTTACGGAAATCTCGGAAAAGGCGGTTTTGATTTTGCGCTCTGTCTTACAGCGAAGGTAAAGAACGGGAGCGTAAAGGTCATCGGAGAACATATCGTTATAAAAGATGCAACCGAAGCCGTTCTGTATTTCTGTGCCGATACGACATATCACGTTAATGATGTTGACGTCGAAGGACTTATCGAAAACGTTCATGACAGGATCAAAAAGTGCGAGGACCAAAAGCTCAGCGAGCTCAAGGAAAGACATGTAAAGGATTATAAGCTTCTCTTTAACAGGATCGATCTTGAGATAGATGAAAAGGAAAACTTCGACAGCGTTCCGACCGATGAAAGGATAGCTTCTTTCCAAAAGAACAGGAATAAGGATACGGGACTTTGCGAGCTGTATTTCGATTACGGAAGATACCTCCTTATCGCATGCTCAAGGAAGGGAACGCTTCCCGCTACGCTCCAGGGTCTGTGGAACGACAGTATGACTCCCGCATGGGACAGCAAATATACCATTAACATCAATACCCAGATGAACTACTGGCCGGCGGAGAGCACGAACCTGTCCGAATGTCACGAACCGCTTTTTGAACTGATAAAGAAACTGAGCGAAAACGGGAAAAAGACCGCAAAAGAAATGTACGGAGCCAAAGGCTGGGTCGCACACCATAATACCGATATATGGGGAGA
>JAIKZO010000145.1 GCA_024682115.1 Lachnospiraceae bacterium | reverse complement strand
GAAGCTTCCCCTGAAGGAGAAGAGCAGGATGCCTGAAACCGGAATAAACGGAATACTTAACATATCAAAGGAGGCGGGATACACCTCCTTTGATGTTGTAGCGGTTGTTCGCGGCGTTTATCGTCAGAGAAAAAGCGGACACACCGGGACATTAGATCCCATGGCTACGGGAGTTTTGCCCGTCGCACTCGGTAAAGCCACCAAAGTCTGCGGCATGATAACCGATTGGGATAAGGAATACATCGCAGAGCTTCTTCTGGGCAAGACCACCGATACGCTTGATGTAACCGGCGAAGTAACGGGCGGAGATCCGGAAGCCGTAAACTCGCTTACGGATGAGCAGATCAGGGCGGCAGTTAACCGCTACACCGGCGAGATCGATCAGATCCCTCCCATGTATTCTGCGTTAAAAAAAGACGGAAGACGCCTTTACGATCTTGCAAGAAGCGGACAGGTCGTTGAAAGGGAGGCCAGGAAGGTTACAATCCACAGGATTGAAGTCCTTGATATCTCACTTCCCGTCGTTAAGATAAAGGTTCTTTGTTCAAAGGGAACTTATATCAGATCTCTTTGTGATGATATCGGAAGAGACCTCGGATGCGGCGGATGCATGCAGTCCCTTGTAAGGAGCGCCGTTGGTCCGTTTAATCTTGATAATGCCGTAAGCCTTGATGAGATAAGGCATTTAAGAGATGAAGGCCGTGAAGATAAACTCATGGATTATCTAATGAGCATCGATACCGTGTTTGAAAAACTTCCCGCACTGACGGTTACGGATGAAGCAGAGAAGAAGCTTCAAAACGGAAACAAGCTTTCCTATGAGGATTTCACTGAAGGCGCGGAAGCTTTATCTGAATCCGATAAAAAAGAATTCAGGATCTATCACAGCGATAAAGGTTTTGCCGCGGTTTATGAAAGCGACTCTGCTCAGCGAATTCTTTCACCAGTTAAAATGTTTTGAATATGGAAATAATATCCGGAACTAAAGATATATATTTAAACGGACCTTCATGTGTGGCTATCGGCAAATTCGATGGTGTACACATCGGGCATCAGAGCCTCATTATGGAGATCACTCAGTATGCAAAGGACCATAAGGATGAAGGTTTTAAGTCCGTTGTATTTACATTCGATCCCGCACCCGAAACGTTCTTTGGAGGCGAGAGCGGAGTTCTTACGAGTGCGGCCGAGAAGCGTATTCTTTTCGAAAGAAAGGGAATAGATATCCTGATCGAATATCCCTTCGACCAAAAGACCGCAGACACCGAGCCGATTGATTTCTTAAACGACCTGATCGTCGGAAGGCTCGGAGCTGTAATGATGGCGGCAGGATCCGATTTATCCTTCGGCAAAAAAGGACTGGGAAATGCTAAGCTTCTCAGAACGTACGGAGCAGATAACGGGATCGACGTAAGGATCATCGATAAGCTCACAGTAAGCCTTGATAAGGAATATGAAGTAAGCTCGACTCTTATAAGACAGATGATCTCGGAAGCTAAGATGGAAGAGGCTGAAGAACTTCTGGGAATTCCTTATTTTGTTTTCGGAGAGATAGTTCACGGCAATCATATGGGAAATAAGCTCGGTTTTCCCACTATCAATATCGTCCCCGGTGACGATAAGCTCCTGCCCCCGCGCGGAGTCTACACCTCGGATGTGATCATAGACGGACGAAAATACGCAGGACTTACCAATATCGGAACCAAGCCCACAATCTCTGACCATGAAGTAAGGGGCGTCGAGACCTATATATATGATTTTGATACGGATGTTTACGGGCGCGATGCGGAGGTTTATCTAAAAGCTTTTTGCAGGCCGGAGACCAGATTTGAGTCGCTGGATGCCCTGAAAGAGAAACTGGCATCCGATATCGAGAAGTATCGTCCATAGTACCTTGCGACTTAAGCAGCATTCATTTATAATCGTAAGCGTTCGATAAGGGATTGAAATTAAAGATAAGTTTTTCGGAGACGAAAAGAGGAAGTAATGAGTGTATCGGTAATAATTGCACTGTGTGGCGGACTGGGACTTTTCCTGTACGGCATGAAAATAATGAGTAAGGCGATCGAGACAGTTGCGGGCGCCAAGTTAAGACATATCCTTGAAATATTCACGACCAATCGTTTTACCGGCATGATCGTCGGACTGATCTTCACTGCGGTGATCCAGTCCTCGTCCGCCTGTACCGCGATGGTCGTTTCGTTTGTTAATGCGGGTCTTATGAACCTCTATCAGGCTGCGGGAGTCATCCTCGGTGCCAACATCGGTACCACCATTACCTCACAGCTCGTTTCATTTAACATAAGCAAATATGCTTCCGTAATCCTGCTTGCGGGTGTTGTACTCCTTATGTTTGCCAAAAAAGAAAAAAATAAGGACATTGCCGAGATCATCGTCGGCTTCGGTATCCTTTTCATGGGTCTTCAGACCATGAGTTCATCCATGGCATTTCTTCGTGAGGATCCTTCCGTAAGAGATCTCCTTCAGTCACTTAGTAATCCGTTCCTGGCTACTCTTGTAGGATTTGCTATCACCAGCGTTGTCCAGAGTTCATCGGTTACGGTATCCATTGTTCTATTGATGGCTCAGCAGGATCTCCTCGGACTTCCCATATGTCTGTACATCATCATGGGATGTAACATCGGTGCCTGCAGCACGGCTGTA
>JAIKZO010000115.1 GCA_024682115.1 Lachnospiraceae bacterium | reverse complement strand
CGGCGCCCTCAAGCGCGTTTGCCGTCAGCATGATCACCGGGGTATCCGTATTCATTCCTGAAACGGATATGGTCTTATAAACCTGTACTCCGTCCGGATCGGGCATTCTGTGATCGAGCAGTATAACATCATACTTTTTCTGATTACATTTTTCGATAGCTTCGTTTCCTCCGGTTGCTTTATCCACATGGACCAGCGTTTTCTTAAGAAGTGCTTCCGCAACCTTGAGGTTAAGCACCACATCATCTACGAGAAGGATTTCCGCATCGGGAGCTTTGAATGTCTCGCGGTAAACAGAATCGTCAACAAGACGCGTACGTACATAGGGACCGAGAGGTTTTGAGTCTATCACCGTCTGAGGGATCCTGACGGTAAAACGTGTGCCTTTCCCGAGTGTACTCTCAACGGTTATCGTTCCGTGCATAAGTTCCACGAGTTCTTTTGTGATAGCCAGCCCCAATCCGGTACCCTGTATGGTGGCATTCTGCTGTTCGTTAACTCTCTTGAACGCATCGAAAAGATAATCAAGATCTTCCGAATCTATTCCTATACCCGTATCCGAAACGGTGAAGCAGAGCATTATCGTATCTTCACCGGTCTTTTCCATGGATACCGCGATAATGACACCGCCTTCGTTAGTATATTTGATGCCGTTTGAAAGAATGTTTGAAACTATCTGCCTGATATGGGTAAAATCGCCGAACAGGACGGACGGCAATTGTTCGTCGCATGTAATGTTTATATAAAGGTCCTTGATCGCGGCAGACTGTTCAAAGTAATAGTAGCAGTCCGTCAGGAGCTTATGGGCGTTATATTCGACCGGAACGATATCCATCTTGTTTGCTTCGATCTTTGAAAAGTCCAGGATATCGTTGATAAGACCGAGGAGAGTATCTCCGGAGTCTTTGATGTTCTGGGAATATTCTCTTATCTGCGGGTCTTCGGTGGAACGTGTTATCATTTCGTTCATTCCGAGTACTGAATTCAGAGGTGTCCTGATCTCGTGTGACATATTTGCAAGGAAGGTGCTCTTTGCCTGATTAGCCTTGTCGGCATTTTCCCTTGCTTCGTTGATCTGCCTTAGATAGAATTCCGCTTCGGTCGTATCTTCGATCAGGAAGAAAGAACCGATCGAGCGCGATTTTTTATCGGTGAGATTATTGTATTTGATCCGATAGTTTTCGGTGGTTTTGATACCATCCGCGGTTCGTTCCATCACATGATCGGTCGCACCGTATTTCTCGCCTTTTTCTTCGAGCTTTAAAAGCACGGTCGCAATCGGTTCACTGGTAAGATAGAATTCCTCCGTTTTGATACCGAACCTGTTCCTGGCAAAGGCGTTAGCATAAATACAGTTATCGTTCATGTCGAAGATGATAAGTCCTTCATTCATGTCATCGACGGCTCTGCCTATGGAACTTATGAGCAGGTTTTTGGGAACGAATATGGTTATTGAAAGATAGATCAGTGTGCCTGCGACAGCATAGAAGATGACGGATGCGTCAAGCAGCATCGAAAAAGCCATATATATCACGTTCATGATTATGACCAGAATGAGCACCGAAAGGATTATCACGTATTTGATCCTGTAGAGACTGTAGCTCCTCACTATGCCTGAAACCAAAAAGCAGAATGCGAATATGACCGCAACGTAATCGACTGCAAGATGAACATAGTAAAAAGGCTTGAATCCCGTCTGATAGAAGACCGAACCATTGGGACCCGTGGTCTCGTATAAAAAGAAATGCATTTTGTAAAACAGATTGGACAGGATGAGGACCGAATCTATGCCCATTACTACAGCAGCTACAGGCGCCATGTTTTTAAGGTGTTTACGATGCTCGGTGTAGGAAAGGCAGAAACCGGTAAGAAAGTAGATGATCCAGTCGATCGATGCAAAATAAATGCAGTATGAGATTTCCGCAAACAGATCGTCGAAGGATACGGCGATCATGATATTTGCAAGTATGGCTATGACTCCGGCTATAAATGTATTTTTGAGCCACTTTCCGTAATCCTCCTTAATGCGCCGTGTTGCCTTCATTACGATAAGGATGACTGCGACCGCAAGTATATCTACTATGACATAAGCTGCTTTTGTATACATTTTTTCCTCCGGAAATACGAGATTTCTTTATTATTATACAGTAATATCGCAACTTATAACAGTATATATGATTACATGAGCGTTTTTTGAACATTTTTGGTGCAATAATGCGGTCGTAATGGTATAATTACCGTTGTGTTTATGAAAACCACTACCTAAATTACGAAAGGAAGACAGTTATGTTTTGTACAAATTGCGGAGCCAAAGTAGAAGACGGCGCTTTGTTCTGCACCAATTGCGGAGCAAAGATCGAAACCGTCGCTGATACACCGGCTGAAGAAAATATCAATCCCGGAACAACGAACACCGAACCCGTTTCCGAGCCCGCACCTTCAACATATTCTGAGCCTGCACCCGAACCGGCACCCTCTGCTTATTCGGAGCCTGCACCCGCTTATAACGCTCAATATGATCAGGCTTCTTCGGGAGATGAAGCACCCAAAAAGAAGGTCGGACTTCTTATAGGTATTATCGCAGGTGTGCTGGTACTCATCGCTGCGATACTTGTTTGTGTATTCGTTATCTTTAAGAACGGTGATTCTTCGTCAAAGAGAAATAAGGCCGATACGGAAGATACTTCCGATGATGACGATGACGAAAAGGAAAGCAAAAAGAAGAAGAAAAAGAAAGACAAAGATGCCGACGATGACGATGATGATGACGATGACGAGGACAATAAAAAGTCCAAGAAGAAAAAGAAGGACGATGAGGATGAACCTACACCCGCTCCTCAGATAGATGTTGAGATCGCTGATTATAATACTTTTGATTACAAAAAGTTTGATACGCTGACGGATCTTTCTTCGGACAGCAGGAGTGCGCTTGCTTCAACAGAATCCGATCTTACAGAGATCAGCTGGGATGAAGAGTATGAGATCGAAGGATCAGGCATCGTTCTTTCAATAACGAAGTTCGATTATTATGAGCAGGATGCTTTCGCATATTGCGTTACGAATGTTCTTCCCGATACAACACTTGATCTGTATGGAACCATTTCGGTTCTCGGTTCCGGAAGTGATTCCATAGGCGACGGATACTTCATGGCGGATGCGCTTTCACCCGGATCACAGGTGGCCGGTATCATCTTTTGTGAAGGAACCGCTTCAGGTGAGTATAAGATAGACTGTTCCGCTCGCGCCTCGGAAACCGAGGAAGGAGCATGGGCTTCCGACTGGGCACTTGACACTTCATCTTCAAGCCCTTATGTTTCATATGATCTCTACGGAGATACCGATTCATCATTTGAAGTAAGAGATATTTATGTGTTCGCAATGGATCAGGACGGCAAGGTTCTCGGATACGGTTACGATTACGCTTCGATAATGCTCAATGCCGGACAGCATGAGACAGGTCAGATATATGTTTATATGGATTCGGACAGGGTCAGCGAGATCAGGAACTGTGCCATGTTCGTAAAGACCAATCTGATCAATGATGAAGATAAATATATCGGAAGTGACGGAACTGCATATTACGAATCCGAAAACGGAGATCAGGTATATATCACCGATAACGGAGACAATACCTGTGGACTTTATGTTAAGGTCGTAAGCGACGGATATGAAAAGGAATATGTCGATCCCAACGCAAGGATGTATACCAGTTCCATCGATTTCTACAATGTGGATACCGGAGAGAGTGTTGGTACGATAAGCGTATACAGCGGGGACTGTTACATATACATAAATGATTCGGGAGATAAGAAGATCCCGGACGATTCAACCTATGAACTCAATAAGGGGACCGTTTCCGATAAGGACAAGAAGAGTATAGAATCCAAGATCGATAAGAAGAGATGATCCTGGACCGGAGGATAATAATATGTGTGGTATCGTAGGATACGTCGGACCCAAACAGGCATCACCCGTGCTTTTGGAGGGCCTTTCAAAACTTGAATATCGTGGATATGATTCGGCAGGTATCGCGGTAAGAGACGGTGATCATCCCGCTGAGGTCGTAAAGACCATCGGAAAGATCAAGAATCTTATCGAGAAGACCGACAGCGGTAGGGCGCTTAAGGGAACCTGCGGTATCGGTCATACCAGATGGGCTACTCACGGTGCACCCAGCCAGTCAAACGCACATCCTCATGTTTCCGGAAACTGTACCGGTTCCGGTTCGGGTCCCGTGGAATCCGAGGTTGTCGGAGTACATAACGGAATAGTTGAGAATTTCCAGGAGCTCAAGGCTAAGATGGAAAGACACGGATATCAGTTTTATTCCCAGACTGATACCGAAGTCCTCATCAAGCTGGTCGATTATTATTACAAGAAATATAAGGTAGGCCCCATAGATGCACTTGCGAAGACCATAGTCAGGGTCCGCGGCTCATATGCCCTTGCGGTAATGTTCAAGGACTACCCGAACAAGATATTTGTAGCCAGAAAAGATTCCCCGATGATCATAGGCATCAATAAGAACGAGGCTTTCCTCGCTTCGGATGTGCCTGCGATCCTTAACTATACGAGAAACGTATTTTATATCGGAAATCTTGAGATGGCCGAACTCGACGCCGGAAAAGCCACTTTCTATAACCTTGACGGTGACGAGATCAAAAAGGAGCTGACCAAGATCGACTGGGATGCCGAAGCTGCCGAAAAGGGCGGATTCGAGCATTTCATGATGAAAGAGATCCACGAACAGCCCAAGGCTGCCGAGGATACTCTGCATAAATATATCGCCGAGAGCGAAGACGGCACGAAAAAGATAGATCTTTCTGGGACCGGACTTACAGAGGAAGATATCAAAAAATTCACTCATCTGTATTTCGTGGCATGCGGTTCGGCATGGCATGTGGGAATGCAGGCAAAAGCCGTTTTTGAGGACCTTTGCGATCTTCCGGTTCAGGCTGACCTAGCATCCGAATTCAGATACAGTAAGGCACGTCTCGACAAGAACGGCCTTGTGATCATAATTTCGCAATCCGGAGAAACCGCCGATTCTCTGGCGGCTCTTCGAATGGCAAAGGAGACCGGCCTTAAGACGCTGGCAATAGTCAATGTGGTCGGAAGCTCGATCGCGCGTGAATCAGATTATGTGATGTATACTGTTGCGGGTCCCGAGATCTCGGTTGCGACTACCAAAGCATACAGCTGTCAGCTTCTGTGCACGTTCATGCTCGCAGCCGAATTTGCAAGAGTAAGGGATGATGATAAGGAATACTCTCATTATCTTGATGAACTCATGAGTATTCCCGATAAGATGTCCAAGACTCTGGAAGATAAGGAAAGGATCCAGTGGTTTGCCTCAAAATATGCGAATGCGCATGACATTTTCTTTATCGGAAGAGGGATCGATTATGCGATATGCCTTGAAGGGTCTCTCAAGATGAAAGAGATCAGCTATATCCATTCCGAAAGCTATGCGGCCGGTGAATTAAAGCACGGCACGATCTCTCTTATCGAGGAAGGAACCCTCGTTATCGGAGCACTCACGCAGAGCGATCTTTATGAAAAAACACTTAGCAATATGATGGAATGTAAGAGCCGCGGCGCATATCTTATGGGAGTGACGTCATATGGAAAATATGATGTCGAAGACAGTGTTAATTTCTCCGTATATGTACCCAAGGTGGATGAGCATTTCATAGGAAGCCTTGCGATCATACCTTTGCAGCTTCTCGGTTATTACATCAGCGTTGCAAAGGGACTTGACGTTGATAAACCCAGGAACCTCGCCAAGAGCGTTACTGTGGAATAAATCGCAGTTCTGTTTATTGACAGGATCTAAGATCATTCAGACGGGGCCCAGGCATTTACGGCCCCGTTTTTTGAAAGGGACAAACGATGGAACGTATCGAAGAACTCAGGAAAAACATAGACGAGATCGATAAGAAGATGGCCGCTCTTTTCGAAGAGAGGATGAAAGTGTCTTACGGGATCGGAATGTACAAAAAAGCTAACGGCATCCCTGTCAAGGATGTCGAGCGCGAAAAAAAGGTAATCAAGAACAATTCAAAGTACATAAAGGATCCTTCGATCAGAGGGTATTATGAAGAATTCATCACCGATATCATGCATATATCCAAAGTCTACCAGCAGAAGCAGATGGGAGACATCCGCATATCATACAGCGGTATAGAAGGTTCCTTTGCAAGCATCGCATGTTCAAAGATCATGCCGATGGCACAGAGGATCTCTTACGGTTCTTTTGCCGATGCATATGACGCGGTCGTCAAAAATGAATGTGATATGGCTGTCCTTCCGATAGAAAACAGCTTTGCCGGCGAAGTCGGCCAGGTCACGGACCTTATCTTCGGAGGCGATCTTGTGATAACGGGGATATACGAACTTCCCATTTCGCATTGTCTCCTGGGACCGGAGAACAGCACACGTGACAGTATAAAGACGGTCATTTCTCATCCGCAGGCGATATCACAGTGCAATAAGTTCATCGAAAGGAATCATTTAAGGACGATACCTTATGAAAATACAGCTATCGCCGCAAAGGAAGTAGCCGACAGGAATGATATCACCATGGGAGCCATAGCGAGCATATCGACAGCCAAGCTGTATGGACTCAAGATCCTTGAATACGATATTAACGACAGTAAAGATAACATCACGAGATTTGCCGTCCTGAAAAAATACAACGGTGAACCGGCGGATCCAAAAGACAATACGTTCATCCTGATGTTCACGGTAAAGAACGCAGCCGGTACACTGGCAAGGGCTATCAGCGTTATGGGTGAGCACGGGTTCAGCATGCGCGTGATAAGGAGCCGCCCGTTAAAGAAAAAGAACTGGCAGTATTTCTTCTATGCCGAAGTGGAAGGAAAGATATCATCAAAAAGTGCTGAAGCGATGATCGCAGATCTTAAAAAGGAATGCGAATTCATAAAGATCATCGGAACCTTCAATCCCGGAGTAAAGCTTTGATGAAAGTTACAATCGGAAGATCAACCGCAAAAGGAAAGATAACCGCTCCGCCCTCAAAGAGCATCCAGCACAGATATATAATCTGCGCACTGTTATCCGACGGGATAAGCAGGATAAGAAACTTCGAGCTTTCAAAGGATATCGAAGCAACGATAAAATGTGCGGAAGCCCTGGGCACTAAGGTTACGTTCGATAATGATACGATCGTTGTCGAAGGAGCACGTCTTGATGATATAAAAGGGCCTGTACGCTTTTACTGCAACGAGAGCGGGAGTACGATGCGGTTCTTTATGGGGATCGCCATGGGGATAGGATGCGATTCTTATTTCTACGGATCACAGACACTTCTTAACAGACCCATGGGCATATATGAAGATATCTGTGCTTCGCAGGGTATCCTTTTTGAAAGAAAAGAAGATCATATAAGGATATACGGAAGATTAACCCCGGGAGAATATAAGATCCCCGGGAATATAAGCAGTCAGTTCATTACCGGACTAATGTTTTCGCTTCCGCTCCTTAAGTCGGAAAGTTCCATCGGGATAATACCTCCCGTGGAGAGTGCATCCTATATCGATCTTACTGTTGATGCACTGACCTTATTCGGTATCGATGTGAAAAAAGAAGAAGGTTACCGGTACATTATCCCGGGGGACCAGTCATACAAAAGCGTATCCTTAACGACCGAAGGGGATGAATCCAATGCGGCTTTCCTTGAGGCGTTCAATCTGTTCGGCGGGGAAGTCGAGGTTGAGGGACTTAATGAGAACACGCTTCAGGGAGACCGGGTATATAAAGATCTGTTCCGGAAACTTGACAGTGAAGGTGCCGAAATGGATATCTCGGACTGCCCGGACCTCGGACCCGTGCTCATGGGAGTCGCCGCTTTAAAGTATGGGGCTGTTTTTACGGGGACAAAGCGTCTTAAGATAAAAGAGAGCGATCGCGGCAGTGTTATGGCCGAGGAACTTCGCAAACTGGGAGTTAAGACAAAGATCGAAGAAGACAGGATAACGGTTGATAGATCAGATGTAAAAGCACCCGAATGTCCGATAGAATCTCATAACGATCACAGGATCGCGATGACGTTCTCCGTGCTGCTTTCGGTAACGGGAGGGGTCATAAACGGAGCTGAATCTGTCAGGAAGAGTTATCCTTCGTTTTATGAAGATATAAAAAAATTGGGGATCGATGTTACGATAGACGAACATATCGGTCCGGAGGAGTAACATGGAATGGATAAATAATCACTCGGTCCTTATAGTGGGACTCGGACTTATCGGCGGAAGCTATGCATCGGCACTCAGCAGGATAGGTTATCATGTAAATGCGATCGACACCAACCCTGAGTCGATCGACTATGCACTTAAGAACGGGATCATCGCAAAAGGGGCATCCTTTGCCGATCCGGAGATCATAGAAAGATCGGATTGCATAATCATGGCTCTTTATCCTTCGAAGGTTGTCGGATGGATCAGGGATAATCAGAAGTATTTCAAGGAAAACGTCATCATCACGGATGTCACGGGTATCAAGACTTCGATAGTATACGACATCCAGGAGATCCTCCGTGACGATGCCGAGTTCATCGCAGCTCATCCCATGGCAGGACGTGAAGTGTATGGAGTGAAGAACAGCGATGAAAAGATATTCAGGGACGCCAACTTCATTGTGGTCCCTACGGAGAAAAACTCCGCTGAATCCGTCAAATGGTGTGAAGATCTAGGAAGACTTCTGGGATTCAGAAGAGTGAGCGTCCTTTCACCTGAAGAACATGACAGCATGATAGCTTTCGTGTCGCAGCTCACACATTGTATCGCGGTTTCTTTGATGACATGTGACGATAACGAGCACCTTTCGGAATATACCGGAGATTCGTTCAGGGATCTTACCAGGATCGCCAATATCAATGAAAACATGTGGCCTGAACTGTTCTTCATGAACAAGGATCCGCTCGTAAAGAGGCTGAACCAGTTTATCGATGAGATAAACGTTATAAAAACAATGATTGAAAACAATGATGAAGAGGGCCTTAAGGACAAGATGAGGCTTTCATCCAAACGAAGAAGGGAATTTGATAAATAATGGTTTTTGAAAGGAGGATCATATGGCAGAGATTACATTGACGGAAGCGAATTTCGAACAGGAGGTCATCAAGTCTGATGTTCCCGTGCTCGTGGATTTCTGGGCTCCCTGGTGCGGACCCTGCAGGATGATGGGACCGGTTATTGAGGAACTTGCAAATGAAAGTGACGGCAGTTACAAAGTCGGTAAGGTTAACGTTGATGACGAGGCATCTTTGGCTGCCCAGTATAACGTTATGAGCATTCCGATGATAGCCGTTTTCAAAGACGGTCAGGTATATAAAAAATCCGTCGGAGCAAAACCCAAGGAAGAAATCGCACAGATGTTGAAATGATCGTAAAAGGGAGCGCTCTTATGAGATGCTCCCTTTTTGTATCAGGGAGTTTTTCTGTTTTGGTATGAAGAAAAAGCTGATCGTTCTGACAATTTCATTACTGACACTGGTGTCGGTCATTTGCCTCGGATGCGTGTCACGACATGATCTGAAGGATGGAACAAAGGAGCCGCTTTCCGTTCCGACACCCGCCGAAACTTCCGAGGAAGAACAGACGGCTGATCCCGGCAATATTGCAGGGACATCGGATGACGGGGGCGAGCCTTCCACAGTCAATACCGAACCGGATGACGGAACATCGGACGTTAACACCGACAGCGTAAGCGGGCCTTTTACGCTTGATTTTGTCGATGTTTTCGGAGAACATTATGAGACCCTGATCGACCCGGAACTCCCGATGCATGCTTATGATAAAGGATCATTCGTGACGAAAGACGGGACAGTGACATATGAAGACGAATCGTTCTTTTCGGTGCCGGGTGTGGATGTATCCAGATATCAGGGGGACGTTGACTTTGTAAAACTGAAGGAAAACGGATTTGAATTCGTTTTTATCCGTCTCGGATACCGCGGTTACGGCAAAGCAGGATCGATCAGGTTGGACAGCAGGTTCGATGAGAACATGAAAAAGGCGATAGATGCGGGACTTGATGTAGGGGTATACTTCTTTTCCCAGGCTGTGAATGAAGACGAAGCAAGAGAAGAAGCGGATTTTGTATTTGCAAATCTGAAACGTATAAGGGAAGAGTTTTCGGATGAATACTATCCTTCTCTGGGGATCGTGTTCGATCCGGAATCGATACTGGATGACGTTGCAAGGACCGATGACGTTACCGCCGAACAGTTTACCTTAAATACGATAACGTTCCTTGATGCGGTAAGAGCAGAGGGTTATGAACCCATACTGTATTGCAACATGCTCTGGGAAGCGTTCAATCTTGAAATGAAAAAGATATATGAGAATGGTTATCAGGTCTGGTATGCGGATTATGAACCGTTCCCTCAGACACCCTATGATTTCACCTTCTGGCAATATACGAACGAAGGCCGTATCGACGGTATAGATGGGAGCGCCGATATAGATATACGCTTTATTCCCAAATGATATTTTTTCCGGATGTATTGTGTTAGAATAAGACTATGAGATTATTGATCTTATCGACAATGTGGGACAACAGTTTCCTTATGGACGCGATCAGCGGGATCGAGGAAAGACTTGAGGACATAGATCATACGCTGCATATTTTTAACGCATATGATCTGTTTTCCAATGCAGATACCGAGACCATGGAGGAGAAGATCTTTTCGCTTGCGGATCCGTCCAGATATGACGGAGCTATAGTTGCGTGCAATACCGTAGGAAACAAAGGCGGTATAGTCAAGGCACTGGCACGCCTGAAGAAAGAAGGTGTTCCGGCCGTAAATCTGGGAAGCAGAGTCGAAGGCGATGCTTTCGTGAATGTTGACTACCGTAAATCAATATACGGGATCACCGAACACCTTATAAAAGAACACGGATGCAGAAGGATCAATTACATAGGCGGCACAAAGACGACCATCGGAAGCAAGATGAGACTTAAGGGCTTCATGGATTGCCTCGTGGATAACGGGATCGATGTCGATCAGAACAGGATTCTGCAGCTAAACTATCTTTATGAAGACGGGATCGAAGCCTATGAGATATTCAAGCGAAGGGGGTTGCATCTGGCAGATGCGATCATCTGTGCGAACGATAATACGGCACTTGGTTACTGTGATGCCGCTTCCGAGGACGGGTTTTACGCTCCCAGGGATTTCGCGATAACGGGATTTGACGGCATAACCGAGGCCAGGGAATATGAGCCTTCAATAACGACGGTAAATCCGGATTGGGAGAGCATGGGATTTGCCGGGATGGATATCCTATTAAAACTCATCGAGGGAAAAGAGGTTGATACGGAAACCCATACCCCGGGAAGACTTCTGCAGAACAAGAGCTGCGGATGCGAAAATGAACTCCGGGATACCAGGATAGAGGCACTGGCAAAGCTTAACAGGAACCGCAGGAAAAAGAAGATAGGAGAAAATCTGAAATACCTTTTCCAGAATATTTCATGTGCCAAGGATGCCGGGGATATGTTAAGGAAGTTCAAGTTCGTGGATAATTCCCTGACGATGCCGATCTGTGCCATATGTGTCGACCAAAGGCTTTTTGACGGTCAGATGCTGGATGGCGGGATGGATTATCCCGAAAAGATGACGATCATGTATCGCGACGGAATTGAGAATTTTAATCTGTCCGAAGGTATATTGCCGAAGAAACTCGTCAGGTATTTTGATTCGAACATACTGATGTTCTCGCCGCTGTATTTTAATGATCTTATTTTCGGATACGCGGTCATGAAGTATTCCGACGGCATGCTCGATTTCACCCAGAACGGTTTATTCTTCTCTTATATTTCGAATGCCCTGGAGAGGATGCGACTTAAGTTGATCGTGGATAAGCGGAAATAACAGTTCATAAGATAAATTTTCAGACAACTTTACTTGTTTTATCAGATGTGATAAAATATTTTAGGATAAGCGGGGGTTATTGTACCGTTTACCGTAAATCATTTAGAGAAGGATGGTAGTTAAATGTTAGCAACATTAATCCCGTTGTTTGATGAAAAAATGGCAGTTAGTGCATATTCGCTTTTCTCTCAGAAAACGAATATGCTGCTCAATCCTGCGCTCCTTGGTACCGGTTCGAATGACGGTGCAGGTTCCATATTGGGACTCGAGGTCATCGACAGCATGGGTATTGAGACAATATCAAGGGATAAAGATATATTTATTTCGGTAAATCACATTTCCGTGTTCACGGATATAGACGAGCAAAGCAAAGGTGCTCCCCACGGACGCCTGGTGATCCTTATGGACAAGTCCATAAAACCTACGGAAATGTACGTTAACAGGCTTAAAGAGCTTAAACAGTCGGGTTATAAACTTGCGATCAGAAAGCTTCAGGTATCGGATTTCGAACCTTATAAAGAAATCCTTCTTTTGATGGATTATGTCTTCCTTGATAATAAGAAGATCGATATCTCCAAGGCAAGGATATACTTTACCAGAGTTTATCCCAACCTCAAGCTTATCGCAGGAAACGTTGAAACACAGGAGATATATGACAGTCTGGTAGAAGAAGGCGGATATTCGCTTTTTGAAGGTGCATTCTACAGACTTCCCATTACAAAGGGCGTTACGGAAGTTGCTCCTTTGAAGGTCAACTATATAGAACTCCTTAACATGGTAAACGATCCTGATTTCGATCTTACGAAAGCAGCCGATATCATCGGAAGAGATACCGCTCTTGTCATCAATCTTTTGAAGATCGTTAACAAGATGACGGTCAATTCAGAGATCACGACAGTAAGACATGCTGCAGCGATGCTGGGACAGAAAGAGCTGAAAAAGTGGATCAATACAGCCGTTACGAATCAGCTTTGCGCGGACAGACCGAACGAGATCACCAGAGTTTCGCTTCTTCGCGCTAAATTCGCCGAAAATCTTGCTTCATGTTTCGATAAAGCGGGGTTGGCTTCCGAATTTTTCCTGATGGGTCTTTTCTCGGTAATAGATATCATTCTGGATATGCCTATGAAGGAGGCACTTAAGAAGATCAAGGTTTCCAAACAGATTGAGAACGCACTTGTTGACGGAAAAGGAGAGTTCTATGAGATCCTCAATTTCGTTGTTCAGTATGAAAGTGCGAACTGGACGGAACTTGACAGACTCATGCTTCTTTCGAACATAGATTCCGACGCTGTATATGATGCATACTGCTCGGCACTTTCATGGTACAGGGATCTGTTCAGAAGCTGATGATCAAAGTGTTACATCGAGACCGTTGAGTTCTACATTGTCATTCATCTCGATGACGATACATTTTTTACCGTCAATGATACTTGTATGTATAAGGTCAGCCCTTTCGGGGTTGACCTTTATTACTATATCGGGGGTTTTAACCTCCAAAGATCTTGAGGTATGAAGATTGCCGGCGAACAGTTCGGTTTCCTTTCCGACGGCGGCGTCATATACCTCATCGAAGACCTTCATGTTTTCGTCTTTTACTCCGGATCTTTCGAATATCTTTTTTACGGTATCCTTATTGAGCGTAAGGGGTTCGGCGATCTGCTTTTCCTTATGCTCTGTCTCGAGTTTTGTCAGTTCTCCGTATATTTCGTTTACCGTATCGAAATCGGCATTGTTATCCAGAGTCTGGTCGATTATCACCCTGAAGGATTCTTTCTGTGCTTTTGCTGTCAGAGTGGGAACGCATCCGAGCACTTCGTTAAGGAAGACATCATAAAGTTCCTCGGAATCCTTAACATAGTACATGATGCTGTGTATATCAGAAGCTCTGTCGTTAAATGCGGGGAAAAGGAAACCTGCTTCGGGCATTTCGACCACCCAGTCCCTTATCCTGTTGTGGAAACCGTTAGATTCAATATCATAGCTCAAAGCACTCTTGGTAAGGTTTACCGGACATATGGTGCAGAGGATATAATCATATACAGTATCGGAAGCATCGTCGTTAACGATGCCGTCGGTAGTCTTTAACGGCACGTCATATGTATCGTGGACGAGCAGGATCAGATAATTTCCGACATACTCAAAGTTTTCTATGACCCTGTCATAAAATGATGCAAGAAGACCATCATCCTTTAATTTGGATTCCCTTAATCGGTACAGGAATTCCTGTGTGCCGCCTTCGGATTCGGCCGCAGCAGGAAATTCCATATTAAGAGCGGTCTTTCCGATCGTTCCGGAGAGGGCTTTCCTCATTATCTCGAAATACTTAAAGGTCTCGTCATCGGGCAGATTAAGAAAACTTTCGGAAAAAGTGGTCTTTATGTTTTTCTCTCCATCGACATAGCATCCGCAGATACGGTTCACGGAACACTTTTTGGGAGTGAAGAGTTTTTTGATCTCATTGAGTTCGGGCTTTAACATTTTGATCCCTCCAAAGATTGAATTATATAACTGTCATCCGACAGAAGTATTGTCGGTCACCTTGAGATTCCGCTGAGCGGTAGAGAGCATCAGCTTGATCCTGTTAAGCTGATTTACCTCCGATGCACCCGGATCATAATCGATCGCAACAATATTACTGAGCGGGTAATGTTTGCGAAGCGCCTTGATCACGCCTTTTCCGACAACGTGGTTGGGAAGGCATGCGAAAGGCTGTGTGCAGACTATGTTATTTACACCCATATGAATAAGTTCGATCATCTCGCCTGTAAGGAACCATCCTTCACCGGTCTGGTTTCCGATATCCACTATCGATTTAGCATTTTCAACGGTCTCATATATGGATCCCGGAGGAGTAAAGTGCTTTGATCCCTCAAAGGCTTTCGATGCCGCGGAACGCATCATCTCAAGCGCTCTGATACCGAATCTTGATACGGCCGCCGCCTTCCTGGAACAGCCCAGGTTATCGGCTTTGTATATCTGGTTATAGAAGCAGTAGAGCATGAAATCCATCAGATCGGGAACCACGGCTTCGGCTCCCTCGCTTTCGAGGAGCTCCACGAGATAATTATTTGCGGCAGGTGCGAATTTCACAAGTATCTCGCCTACGATACCGACTCTGGGTTTTTTGATGTCCAGTATCGGAATGTTATCGAAATCCCTGATCATATCCTTGCAGATCTTTTTAAAACGTGTATAGCTCATGTGTTTTTTCGAAACAAAATCTATACATGTTTTAAGCCATTTCCGATGTACTTCTTCAACACTTCCGGGAACCTTTTCATAAGGACGCATCCTGTATACGCATCTCATGAAGATGTCTCCGAAACAGCATGCATATGCGACCCTCATCAGCATCTCGGCATTCAGATGAAAGCCGGGATTTGTTTCAATGGCGCCGAGGTTAAGAGAGATTACGGGGATCTGAGGCATTCCCGCTTTGTTCAGTGCACGCCTTATGAAACCGATATAGTTGGTTGCTCTGCAACCGCCTCCGGTCTGAGTCATTATAAGAGCTGTCCTGTTGAGGTCATATTCGCCGGAAAGGAGAGCGTCCATCAGCTGGCCTACGACCATCAGAGAAGGATAGCAGGCATCATTGTTAACGTATTTCAATCCGACATCAACGGCCCGCCTGTTATCATTGCCGAGGACTTTGAAACTATATCCGCAGGCTTCGAATGCCGGTCCTATCACATCAAAATGGATGGGAGACATCTGAGGAGCCAGGATGGTGTAGGTGTTTCTCATATCTTCGGTGAAGCGGACTCTGTTGTATGCACTCGACTTTATATTGCGCTGCTTGTTCATCTTTTCGCGAACCTTAATAGCGCTTATGAGTGATCTGATCCTTATCCTCGCTGCACCGAGATTGTTTACCTCGTCTATCTTAAGACATGTGTATATCTTTTCCGATCCGGTGAGTATGTCCGCGACCTGATCCGTGGTGACCGCATCCAGACCGCATCCGAATGAATTGAGTTGAATGAGGTCAAGATTATCAACCGTCTTAACATATTCCGCTGCGGCATAGAGCCTTGAATGGTACATCCACTGATCGGAAACGATTAAAGGACGCTCGATCTCCTTAAGGTGTGATACCGAGTCTTCGGTGAGTACGGCTATATCATAACTGTTTATAAGCTCGGGTATACCGTGATTGATCTCGGGATCGATATGGTAAGGACGTCCGGCAAGGACGATACCGCGTTTACCGGTCTTTTTAAGATATTCGATGACTTCTTCGCCCTTTTTGCACATATCAAGACGGGCTTTTTTAAGTTCATCCCATCCGTCGCACGCTGCGGAGATTATCTCGTCGGCCGGGATATCGGGGAAAGCCTTGATAAGGGCTTCACTGACGGTCTTTTTATCAGTGAAAGCCATGAAAGGGTTTATAAGAGAGCATTCCCCGCGGGTTATCTCCTCGACATTGTTCTTGATGTTTTCCGAGTATGAAGTGACAATGGGGCAGTTGTAATGATTATTTGAATCCCTGAACTCGTCTCTTTCGTAAAAGAGAGCGGGATAGAAGATCTTTTCGACTTTTTTGTTTATCAGCCACTGAACATGCCCGTGGGCAAGCTTGGCGGGATAGCATTCGGATTCGCTCGGGATGGATTCGATACCGAGCTCATATATGCTCCTGTTTGATAAAGGAGAGAGGACCACACTGAATCCCAGTTTTTTAAAGAAAACCGCCCAGAAAGGATAGTTTTCGTATATGTTAAGTACTCTGGGGATACCGATCGTTCCGCGAGGAGCTTCTTCGGGAGTAAGAGACTCGTAATCAAAGATCCTTTTTAATTTGTAATCAAACAGATTGGGGATATTGTTTTCGTTTTTCTGTTTTCCGAGTCCGCGTTCACATCTGTTTCCGGAAATATATACGCGGCCGCCGGAGAATTTATTAACGGTCAGACGGCAACTGTTGGTACAGCCCTTACATTTTGCCATTGAGGTATCGAACTGCAGGTTGATGATATCATCAAATGACAGCATTGTCGTTTTATACTCTTCGGAATATCTCTCACGCGCTATGAGTGCTGCACCGAACGCTCCCATGATGCCGGCTATATCGGGCCTTATGGCGTCGCATCCCGCTATCTTTTCAAACGAACGAAGAACGGCATTATTGTAAAATGTTCCGCCCTGGACAACGATGTTCTTTCCGAGCTGGGAAGCGTCGGAAACTTTTATTACTTTGAAAAGGGCGTTTTTGATGACCGAATATGCAAGCCCGGCAGAGATGTCGGGAACGGAAGCACCTTCTTTCTGCGCCTGCTTTACCTTTGAATTCATAAATACCGTACAACGGGTACCCAGATCGATAGGATGCTCGGCGAACAGCGCGGCTTCGGCAAAATCCTCAACGGAATAATTAAGGGATCTTGCAAAGGTTTCTATGAAAGAACCGCATCCCGATGAGCATGCTTCGTTCAGCATAACGGAATCTACGGTCTGGTTTTTTATCTTTATGCATTTCATATCCTGGCCGCCTATGTCGAGGATACAGTCGACCTCAGGATTGAAAAAGGCAGCCGCATAATAATGCGCGACGGTCTCTACCTCGCCGTCATCGAGCATGAAAGCGGCTTTAAGAAGTGCTTCGCCGTAACCGGTGGAGCAGGACCTGACTACTTTAACGGACGGCGGAAGGATGTCGCGGATCTCTTTTACGGAGCGGATCGCCGTACGAAGGGGTGACCCGTCGTTATTTGAGTAAAACGAATAAAGCAGCTGGCCGTCTTCGCCGACAAGCGCGATCTTGGTCGTCGTTGAACCTGCGTCAATGCCAAGGAAAGCATTCCCGCTGTATGAACTAAGATCTCCTTTTGTGACCTCGGCTTTTTTATGCCTTGTTGCGAACTCCTCAAAATCGGCCTTATCCTTAAAAAGAGGATCCATCCTGGCAACTTCGAATTCCATCCTGATGTCGGAAGAAAGCTTTTCGATCAG
>JAIKZO010000128.1 GCA_024682115.1 Lachnospiraceae bacterium | reverse complement strand
AGGAATTCATGATTCTTGGAAAAATGAAATCTTCCGACATGTCCTATCACATATTTATCCCCAACACCGAGTTCGTTCCTTGTTTCGTTGCGCGTCTGTTCGTTGAACGCGAAAAGCCCCACGCGTATCGCATTGGGAACGAACTTTACAAGACCGTTATCGCTTGCCCTCTGTCCGAAGACGGATATTCCCGCTTTTTCGGAACAGGCAAAAAGGAAATCGGCCTTTTTCCAAAGGTTCTTCCTCATCATCCGGGTAAGAAAACCCTTTAATCCGGGGTCGACTCCGGCCGATCTTGCATGGGCGACCGTAGTCCTTATTCCCGCTTCCTTAGCCAGGGGAAGGTATATTGAAGCGGTACTTGTCATATGCCCGTGTACGACCGTGAACTCGCTTCCGTAATCCGCAAAAAGATCCCTGAAAGCTTTTTTGTATGAAGTTATGTTGAATATCTTAAATCTGGGTACCCTGAACAGTCTTCCGCCCATCGCATTGACTTCGTCTTCGTAGTAGCACTTGTCTTCCGTGTGAACGACGAAATCAAACTGCACCCTGCTCCTGTCAAGGTGACGGTAGATATCCATGATGCGGCTTTCCGCACCTCCCAGATCCAGTTTTCCGAATACATGTAAAACTCTTATCATATGATCAGATCATCCTAACCAGCGTACGTTTTAATAATACCATGAATCTTTCGGCAAAGCCCCCGAACACCGACCTTTTAACGGGAGTGACCGCCATATATTCCGCGTATGAAACAAACTTTCCGGGATGCTCCTTAAAGTACTTTTCATACCTTTCAAAATCCTTATCGTTTAGTGTGTTGGTGTGCACCGTAAAGGTGGTGTATCCTTCCTTTTTCGATCTTAAAGAAGAACTCTGTCTGAATGAGATCGGATAAAAGGTAAGTCCTATATATGTGTACGGCTTATTTCCGAATCCATCCGTAAGCGCTTCAAACCCAAGGCTCTTTAAAGCCTTCAGGGTATTTTGGTCATAGGAATGCGCGGGCGCCATGAACATCCTTGTCTCTATCCCGTGCTCATTGAATATATCAACTCCGTAAGCGAGGTTTTCAAGCTGTTCTTCGTAAGGAAGTCCGGCAAATTCGCTGAAGCGGTTGAGCGGAAAAAGTCCCCCTTTATCCGTCGTGTAGATATGGTTTACACCGTGCATCGCAAGAGACCAGCCTTCGCCTGAAAGGTCTTTTACATACTGCCAGAAATCTTCGGGAGCTCCCTCGCTGCTTCCCTTAAGCGTCTCATCGGTGCAAAGCGGTATGACACCGATCAGAGGCTTTATCCCATAATAGTCAAGAAGTCCCTTAAATCTAAGGAACTTCGGCCAATCCATGCATTCAGTTATATCATCGAGTCTGATGGCTATCTTCATATTTTCAACGGCCGCCGTGACAGGGCATCAAAGGTTTGCCTTGTACCAGTCTATTGCTAGAGCTATGCCTTTTGCAAAATCATATTCGGGATCATATCCGAGGAGCTTCCTTGCCTTGGAGATATCGGCATTCGAATCCCTGATATCGCCTTTTCTCGGAGGTCCGAATATGGGCTCGACCTTTACGCCGAGTGCATCGCAGATATCGTTGTAAACATCTATAAGGAACTCTCTTCCTCCCGCACCTATATTGAACGCCTCACCCGCCGCATCGGATGAAGCAAGGCAGGCCTTAAGGTTTGCTTCGATAACGTTATCGACATAGGTAAAGTCTCTCGACTGCCTTCCGTCTCCGTTTATCGTGGGAGTTTCGCCGTTCTTTAACTGCTTGATGAACTTGGGGATAACGGCTGCATAAGCACCGTCGGGGTCCTGTCTGCGTCCGAAGACGTTAAAGTACCTGAGTCCGTATGTATCAAGTCCGTAAAGAGTCTTATAAAGGCGTCCGTATTCTTCGTCCACGCGCTTTGTAAGCGCATATGGGGAAAGAAGTTTTCCTTCCTGTCCTTCGGTCTTCGGAAGAACCGGATGGTCTCCGTATACCGAAGAAGACGATGCATATACGAACTTCTTAACGCCGTTTTGGCGGGAAGCTTCCATCATGTTGAGCGTTCCGCGGATGTTGATCTCCTCGTACAAAAGAGGCATCTCTATAGACCTCGGTACCGAACCCCATGCCGCTTCGTTAAGGACGAAATCAACTCCGTCCGTAGCTTCAAGGCAGGTATCAAGATCCCTTATGTCCTTTTCGATAAAGGTGAACCGTTCATTGTCCAGAAGATGCTCGATGTTTTCCTTCTTACCCGTGGAAAGGTTATCAAGACACCTTACCGTATAACCCATGTTTATGATCGCTTCGCAGATGTTCGAGCCGATAAAGCCCGCACCTCCCGTTACGAGAAATTTACTGTCCTTTGGAAAAACCAGTTCTTTAAAACTCATTTTAATGTTACCCCGTCGATGAATCCGTCCCTGTACTCGCCGAAATCCTTGCATTCCTTGTCGATCGAGTCGATCATCTCTTCATATTTTTCTCTTACAAGGGAACGGTAATTGTCATAGTTGTCGTATCCCTGTTTTGTCCATCCGAAGGGATGAACCAGGATCTGAACCTTTTTGTTCCCCTTAATGTTATCCTCCGTCGGATATCCGTAACGCCAGATGTGATTTGCATCCGACATGTACTTTACTTCGAGTTTGCTTTCGTCCGTCGTGTTTTCGTTGAACGTAAAGAAGTCATCCTGATATGCGTTTATGATACCGGGGAATTTGATGTTCGCCCTGAGCACATCGGGTGAAGGACGATGGATCGAAAACTCGGTTATCTCCATATCGAGCATATTGCTAAGGAGGTCTATTTCTTTTTTGATCTGCGCCTTGATAAGATCGATGTCGGTAAGTCCGTTAAGAGCGAAGTGAAGTCCGATGTTCTGTCCGCGCTCGTGCATGTCTCTTATCATGTCCTGATTCCTTTTTGAAAGCAGGTTGTAGGAATTGTTGGTCCACTGGAAAAAGAACGTTGACCGAAAATCCATGCTGGTCTCTACCTTCGCGATGTCATAGGCTCTTTTTACCGAGTATTCAACGTCATGGCGCATCAGGATGAAATCGTCTTTTCCGAGGGCTTCCCTGTAGGAATTGCAACCCCTTCCCGTGCTCTTTATTATCCTTATGATCTCCCTGTAATCATCAAATGAAAACATATATCTACTCCAGTATATCGTGTACTTTAAGTGTCCCGGCAGGTTCGTATCTGTCGATGAGCAGCGATCCGTCCACTGTCCTTACGATCGGTTTTCCGTCGAAGATATCGATGACCTCCCCGGGTGCGAACTCATGAAAATCCATTATCTCGTCAAAAGGATGCGCTTCCCAGATCTTGATGTTCTCACCTTTGCAGATCGCCCATGCTCCGGGGAAAGGAGCCGTCACGCCTCTTATCAGGTTATATATGTCTCTGGTCCTTTGGCGGAAATCAACCTTTCCGTCCTTTGCAGTCCTTTTTTCGTACCATGAATCGAAATCCTTCGACTCTGTCCTTACGCTTATATTGCCTTCCTTATATGCGGTAAGGAGCTTTTTTATAAGGTTCTTTGAACAGATCATGTTCTTGTACTGAGCGGTCCTCACATCATCATGAGGGCTTATCTGGAACATTTCCGTTGCGAAGATGTTCGGGCTGTCCGCTTTTTCATCGTATCTGAACATATTAAGGTTGAACCTCGTATCTCCGAGGATGATGGACCAGTTAAGAGGGCTTCTGCCGCGGCCGAACGGAAGGTATCCGCTGTTGCCGTGGAATCCGTAAACACCGTACTTAAACCTGTCGAGCACGTATTTGGGAACGAGCCGCTGCCATCCCATCGAGATCCCGATGTCGAAGTTATTTTCCTCAAAAAAAAGGCGGGTCTTCTCATCATTCAGAGAATAGCTGTCCGCCTCGAATACGGGTATCCCGTATTTTTCAGTAAGATAAGATAAGCCCGTATATCCCGAAACATCGTTTTTCTTCGTTACTTCGGGTGAGATCGTTACAACGAGGTCAACGGGGCAGATATTATCTTTTATGAATTCTATGATATTAAGTGATGTATCTTTAACGCCGAATACGATTACTTTGTAGTCCAAATCAAATACTCCCTGCAAACGTGTTCACAACAGGAATATTATACCATTATCCGCCGATTTTTACTATAAAAAAAAGCTCTTAGCGGGGATTTACCAGGTAGGCTCTATATCAACGAATTCGCCGTTTGCGATATGGGCATTGAGCGCATCTTCGGCTTTCGCCTCCTCGGCGGCAAAAAGCGACGCCGCACTGTCCCAGGAAGCATAGCCTTCGCTGCTCCTGTGGTCGGGAAGATCATAGGATGAAAGAAGCTTTTCCATGTACTTCGTGCACTTTATCGCACCATTTATGTTCACATGGCCGCCATAGTCCTGATAGTCGGTCTTAAAGTCTAATCCGATCTCGTCATAGCTTTCGTTCATGTCTTCAAAAGCGTATCCGTAGGAAGTTATTATCGGACGCATGTAGTTTATCATCGCGGCCTCTTCTTCCTTTTCCCTGTACGGAGATACGATGAACAGTGCGTTCAGGTCATTGCTCTTTAAGTACTCGAGAAGCTCCCTTAAGGTCTCTTCATGTTTGGCGGGTATCGGAACGGTTTCTTCAGTGTTCACCGAAGGGATATCCTCATCCTTTAACGGGCATACATCCGAAATGAGTTCAAAGCCTTTAAGGGGATGCTCTTTTTCATAAAAGATGCACTTCCACTGGTCTGCAAGCCTTAAGGAGCGCCAGTTTGAATGGTATTTAAAGATATCGAACCAGTAGGTGTACCTGTCGCCGCTTTCATCAGTCATCGGAACCAGGCGGTTTATGAGTTCTACCCTGTTCGCCGAATACTTGAGATTATCCGTCACCCCTCGTGTATATGCGGCATTCTCGGTCATTCTTCCTTCTTCCATTGTGTACATGCGCATCTCGAAGACAAAGAGTTTCGGAGACTGTGTCTTTAAGGCTTCCTTAACGAGCGGAAGCGCGGCCGCAGGTCTTTGGACATTGCTCGATAACGGATAGGCACTTATTCCGGTATCCGCATATATTTCCGGACACGAATAAAAAGGGTATACCGGGCTCGATCCGATAAGGATAACATCTATCGTATCCTTTTTTTCGGCATAGAAGCCCGTAAAGATATCCTTTATTTGACCGTTCGTTCTCATCGCATAAGTGAGCGGAGGGAGAACGGCAAAAAATATCAGTATGAAGATCACCAGGCGAAGTGCCTGCTTTTTGTTCATGTTATATACCTCTTTTGTGAATATAAGGGTCGTCGGTCATCATCCGATCCATTTTTCGTACCATTGCTGGAAGACGAAAAATGACCATGTGATCTTGGAATAATTGGCTCCGGTAGCAGGTCCTCCGTCGCCTTTTTCAAGGTAGTCAAGGACCATTTTGGATGTGGACTCCGGATCGAATATGCCCTGGTCCTTAAGGTATCCTGCATCGCACATTGCGGTCAGTCTTTCCCTGAGCGGACCTCTTAGCCATTTATCGAGCGGAACCCCGAACCCGACCTTCGGCCTGTCGAGAAGCTCTTTCGGAATATAGTCGTAGGCTATCTCTTTTAAGATATGCTTCTTTATCCCGTTATGATATTTAAATCCGTGATCGATCCTGAAGGAATATTCCATCACATCCTTATCGAGGATCGGACATCTGGTCTCAAGCGAATACTTCATCGAAGCCCTGTCGACCTTGCAGAGGATATCGCCCGGAAGGTAAGTATCCATATCAAGGAGCATGCGTCTTATCTGCCAGTTCTTAACATTGTATGAGCTTTCGGTTTCGTAATTGATGCTCAGTCGTTCGCCCGGCACCATACTGTTTGATATCTCAAGATAGCTCGGGCTTCCGAGCTGAGTCTTTGTCTCTTTGTTCCGGTTTTTGGATACGACCCTTACCTTGAAAGGAAGGCGGTCCTCAAGCCTGAGGTTTTTAAGTCCCGGAAGGTTCGTCAGTCCGTGTACCGCTCCGCCCAGAGCATCGAGCTTCTGTGCCTGCGACATGCGTTCGTATATATTGTATCCGCAGAAGAACTCATCGCCGCCGTCACCGGACAATGCGACGGTAACCCTGCTCCTTGCAAGCTGCGACACCATCATCGTGGCTATCTGAGACGAATCCGCAAAGGGCTCGTCATAATACTGCGGGATGCTTTCGACGAGGTCATACATCTCCTGTTCAGAGATATAAAGTTCGGTATGATCGGTTCCGAGATAGTTCGCCACTTCCTTTGCATACTTTGCTTCGTTAAAACGCTCTTCGTTAAATCCGATCGAAAATGTCTTGACCGGTTCATCGGAAATTTCCTGCGCTATTGCCGTCATGAGTGAGGAATCATATCCACCGCTAAGAAAAGTACCGAGCGGAACATCCGATATCATCCTTCTTCTTACGGAATCGATGAGTATGGTCTTAAGCTCGGACTTAGCCCTGTCAAAGTCCCTGACAGGATCTTTTTGCATGTTGTGATAGACGGTCTTTATGTCCCAGTATTTTTCTTTTAAAACACCGTCTTTTCCGAATGTCAGCATCGCTCCGGGATCGAGCTTATATACATTCTTAAAGATCGTATCCGGTGCGTTTATATATTGCTGGAAAAGGTATCTTGAAAGAACGTCCGTCCTTATAATCTTTGAAAAACCGGGGCGCACCATAAGGGGCTTAAGCTCCGAGGCAAAATAAAGATCATCTCCGTCAAGCTCGTAATAGAGAGGCTTTTTGCCTATCCTGTCGCGGAGAAGGATGACCTCCTGCGATTCCCTGTCAAAGAGCGCGATCGCAAACATCCCGTTAAGGCGCTTAACAAAATCCTTGCCCCACTTAAGGTAGGAAGCGATGATGACTTCCGTATCGCAGTTCGATCTGAATGGGTAATCCGAAAGCTCTTTTTTAAGTTCGGGGAAATTATAGATCTCACCGTTAAAGACTACGCTGACCCTCTTATCCGACGAGTGCATCGGCTGGTGCCCCAGTTCAGAAAGATCGATGATCGAAAGACGTCTTTGCGCAAATCCGACACTGTATCCCTGCATGGGGCCGTGCATCTCGTAGATCTCCACGCCGTCGTCATCGGGACCCCTGTGGATCATCGTATCGTTCATCATCTTAAGAGTTTCGATGTCTATATGCTTTTTTGAAATATAACCGCTAATTCCGCACATTGTATCTTTCTATGACCTCGTCTATGTATTCCTTCCACTGGGCGACTATCGCATTTGAATTGATCTTCTCTGATATCTTTGATGCGTTTTTGCCCATTTTTTCCGCGAGTTCCTTATCTTCTATAAGGCGTATCAGTCCCGCTGCCAGCGAATCGGGATCCTTTATCGGGACAAGAAGTCCGTTTTCTCCGTCCGTCATGACGGTCCTCGGTCCGCCGCAGGGGCAGTCAGTCGCAACTATCGGCATTCCGAGCGCCATCGCTTCCAAAAGTGCATTGGGAAGTCCCTCCCAGTCCGAAGAGAACGCATAGATCTCGCACTCCGGAAGAACCTTTTCAAGCGAATCCGATCCTCCCATAAGATGAATGAAACCGTCCGCATCATATTCTTTTATCTTTGTTTCAAGGATCTCTTTTGTTCCGTCAAACGAATCGGGACCGTATATCTTAAGGTCATAATCCGGATGCTTTTCATGAACCTTCATGAACGCATCTATGAGCATCGGCTGGTTTTTGAAATCCACGAGCCTTCCCGACTGGACGATCGTCTTTGTCGTCTTTTCGGGGCGCGGAACATTTATATATTTATCGTTTACCGGATTTAGGATTATCACGGATTTTTTCTGAAGATGTTCCGGGAAAAACTCCCTTTGACCCTCGGTCTGGAAGACGCATCCGTCAGCCCTCTTAAAAAGCCTTGCTATCTCTATCGTATCTATCAGGGAATCATAGTGTCCCGCAGGATCCGTCCTTATCGAAATTATGACAGGAACGTCAACTTTTTTGAGGCTTGAAAGAGCTCTGTATATCGCTTTTTGTGCAAAAGCTATGACCACATCGGGCTTTTCCTTTAAGACAAGTTCCTTAAGGTGTTTCTTCCTTAAGCTGATCTTAGCAAAACGCGATCTATTCTCTTCGTCTTCCCTTAATCCGACATGGATCCTCCGGACACGATCATCAAGTTTAAACTCATCCTTGCCTTCCCATTCGGTCGCAATGATGACATCGGCGATCCCCTCCCTTACGAAAGAATTCGCCAGATTCGAAACCACTCTTTCGGCTCCGCCCTGTTCAAGACAGTTTAAATGAAACATTATCTTTTTCATATCAGAATCCCTGGTAAATAAACTCCGCTGCGCTGTATCCCGGTCCGTAATAACCCGTCAGCAGGGTGAAGAAAAGGAGGGCGAACCAAATGATCCACCTTATGGGAAGTGACTTTTTGTCTATCATTTCCCTTACGGAACCTTTCTGCTGTAAAACCGACACTACTGTCAGGACGACAAGCGATATCAGCAGTATCCCGACTTCAATCCAGTCAAGTCCGTCCTCTCCAAGCTTTTCGATAAATTCCGCGACCGGAACGTGTATCCTGAACATACTCCCGAACACCTGAATGCTCTCTCCGAGAGAATGTGCCCTGAAGAAAATGAATCCTATATTTACGAGGATGAATGTCCTGATGACTCTTAGTACGTCAAGCCATTTTGCATCCTTTTTGATCTTGAGGAATGTAAGCAGCCTGTCCGTATAAGGTGTAAGTAACTGCCCGCATACGATATAAAGCCAGTGGAGCAGGCCCGAACCTATAACGTATTTCCAGTCTCCGCCGTGCCATAATCCCACGGTGAGCCAGAGAATGAGCAGCGCCGGAATATTGGCGATCTGCTTTCCTTTTTTGCTGCCGTATTTCTTTTTGCACTTATCGTTAAGTGCCGTAAACGCCTTAGTCCTAAGGACCGGATAAAAGACATATTCTTTCATCCATACGCCCAGAGTGATATGCCACCTTCTCCAGAATTCCTGGATGCTCTTTGCAAAGAAAGGTGTGTTGAAATTCTCGGGAAGTTCGTATCCGAGCATCTGTGATATTCCGAGGACTATGTCCATGCATCCGGAGAAATTGGTATAAAGCTCGAACGCATAGCAGACCGTTCCGGTTATCGCACATATACCTCCGTATACACCGGGGGTATCGTATATCCGGCTTGATATGATCTTCATCCTCTCGGATATGACGAATGTCTTGAAAAATCCCCAGAGCATTCTCTGCGCACCGAACGTCAGGTTGTGATAATCCAGTTTATTGCCTTCGTTCAATCCTTTGGCATCGAACCTGTATCTTCTTATCGGGCCCGATAATACCGCAGGGAAAAACATGACATAGGAAAGCAGTTTAAGATAATCCTTTTCTTTTTCGGCTGTCCCGTTATAAAAATCTATGGTATAGCTGAGTGCCGAGAACGTGTAGAACGAGATCCCCAAGGGCACCGCAAGCGCTATGTTCGGGATAACCGGATCCGCATTTGTCCATGAGGATGCCGCGAACGCAATACCGTTGACCGTATTTATAAAAAAGTTGACGTATTTAAGAACGATAAGGGGTAAAAGATCGAGCAGTGTGACCGCGACAAGAACGGCTTTTTTCTTTTCCGTCCGTTCCATCAGAAGTACCCCTGCCCAGGAGATCAGTGTCGTCACAACGGGAAAAACCATGAGCAGTCCGTTTCCCGAAAGGATATAGTAGGCTATACTCGCGATAAGTATCACTACACGACGAAAACGTATCGGCGATATGTAGTATACTGCCAATACGCATAACAGAAAACATAGAAAATAAAATGATGTTACAGTAGCTCCCACCTGATCTACATTCCTCCGGTAACTACCATATTCTGTCCGGTGATCTTTGAGGCGTCATCCGACAAAAGGAATCTGAATGCCGGGATCACTTCTTCCACATAAAGGTTTCTTCCGAAGGGACTCTTTGAGGCATTGTCTTCGATCGCATGATCTATGATCCCGGAAAGGAATTTGGTCTCCATCATCCCGGGTGATATCCCGTTCACGGTAATGCCCTTGCCGGCATACTCGGTCGAAAGCGACTTCATAAAGCCCAGAAGAGCATACTTTGCGGTCACATAAGGCGTCATGAATTTAGGAGGCATCCCGTCGGTAACGGAAGAGAGCATAAAGATCACCCTTCCTCCTTTTTTATCCTTGTCCATATGCTTTATCACGTCTTTGGAAACCGTAACCGCAGACTTAAAGCATATGTTAAGATTCTTTTCGAAATCATCGTAAGTGGACTTTGAGAACCTGATATGTTCAAGTCCGGGGGCTGCAAGATGGATCATGTGATCCGGCCAGATACCATTTTCTTCTATCGCTTCAAGGACTTTTTTGCCGGCATCTTCGGAAGAAAAGTCGTCGCCGATCAGGATGATCTTATCCCCGAACCTTTCCTTGGCACTCTTTAAACCGTCGGCATTTTTACCGTAGTGTGCATAGATAAGGGAATAGTTATCACCTATATCCTCAAGAATTCTGTTTCCGACCTCGGATGATGCTCCGAGCAAAAGCAATGTTTTATCCGTCATTTATTCAAGCACTCCCACTGTCATGGTTCCTCTTATCACCGTGGCGTTATCGGAGGATCTTTTTATCCTCACCTTTATCTTAAGCTGTCTTACTCTCTCGTCGCGCTCCGCTATCTCCCCGGATACCGTAAGCTCATCGCCTATATACACGGGCTTGGTGAATTTATATGCGACTTCGTGTATGAGGCATTTTTCCCCGGGGATGTAAACACCCGCGAGCGTACTGAAAAAAGAAGCCGTGAGGTGTCCGTAAACGACCCGTGAAGCGAATCCTTTTTCCTTTGCAAAATCCTCATCATTATGAAGCGGATTCACATCTTTCGTGATCTTAAGGAAATCCGCCATCATGTCTTCGGTCACCGTGACATCAAAAGATTCCGTGCGGCCGATACTTAATTCTTCAAATGAATAGCTGTTCATAGATCATGCCTGTCCGAGATGAACCTCGATAGAGTCGATCATTTCACCGACATTCCTGAAGTCCTGGATCTCGCCCATGGTGAACTTGATATCGAAATTGCGCTCAACCTCGTGGATGAGGCTGATATGTGCGAGCGAATCCCAGTCCTCCACATCCGCGGCTGTAGTCTCTTCAGAAACTTCAAGTTCGTCGTCTTCGAATTCGTCCCTGATTATCTGGGTTACCTGTTCGAGTATATCCTCTCTGGTCATTTTCGTCCCCCCTCTTTAAATGATCTTGGGTTATCTTTTGGGTTTGAATCCGTCCTTTACGGAATCCCCCATTGGTTCCGATCGTTCCGCCATGTCATCATAACATGTCGAAACCGGCGTGTAATAACTGTTTTTTTCCACCGGTCCGACCGGATAGTATATCGGTATCCTGGCATCTCCGAGATACATCACATCCATATCCGATCTCTCGAACGGCTCCTGTGATATATAGTACGGAGCGCTTAAATTCTGCTTTGCAAATACCAGATCATCCATCACGTAATGATCGATCCTGGCGCAATAACATATACCTGTAAGGATCAGGAGCGTAATTCCGGCGTAACGAAGGAGCGCTGCCCCGAACATGCCTTTACCTGCGTTTTCCCGTCCGGAAATGTTCTTTAACGTATCTGTCAGTCCTGCTGCCGTAAGGAGCGGAAGCGACAGAAGGAATATCAATCCGTATCTTACAAACGGCGCCATAAAGAACCATACCGCCAGATTAGCCGCTATCATGATATACATGATGACTACAGGTGCCCTGAACCTTCGTGATCTTTCACGAACTCCTGTCAGGCGCATCACCAAAGTCAGGATCAGGCATATCACCGATATGATGCCTCCGTAGATCAGCATCTGGTCGTAATGTTCCTGTGCCTCCCACCAGATCGGGAACCACTCCGACAATCCCATATCCAGTTTGTTTATATCATAGAGGCATCGTCCCCAGACCTTGATCTGTGCCGAGTCCACCAGCGAATACTCGACCGGCACCTTCCAGGGAACATTAAAAAGATCGATCTTTTCAAAAGGATAGAACAGCCAGCCCGAAATGATCACATTTCGTACGGGATAGAACAAAAAGCTAAGTAGTCCCGTTATCAAAAAGACCGCTGTCTTTTTCGGTTCGCGTTTCCGGATGAGATAATACACCGGAAGAACGACCACTATCACACACATGGCGGCCGAAAGTTTCATCGTGACCAGGAAAAGCGCAAATACGCTGAGCAGCCCGTAACAGTCTCGTTCTTCGATCCCGCCGTCGGCAAGTTCGGCCCATTTCGTCAAAAAATATCCCGTCATCAGCATCGTTCCGTAATCTGTCGCGGGAGATACCGTTCCGGTATAGTTCATAAGGATATACAGGAGCACTGCGATCCTGACTGCGTCCGCATAATGAGAACCGTGCTGTTTTATATGCTTCAGGTTAAATACCGCATCCAGGGCAAAAACCGTCATCAGAAATCCTGTCGTTGTATGCAGGGCGTTCGGGAGGATAAAGCTCATCGTGAACAGCGAAGCAAACCCAAGATAAGAGGAATTATATCCGTAATGAAGCTGGATATTGGCGACACCCTTTATGATGCCGTAATCCTCATAAAGCCTGATCGCCGCGGCATGATATATACCCGTATCGGTATGAAACTCACCTCTTGAGGCGGCAAAGGCTATGATCACCGTGATAAACGCTGCCAAAACGATATCGGCAAGGGTAAATTGCCTCTTCTTCCAGAGTGTTGTAAGTTCATCCCGGCTGTACCATGCGGACAGTACCGCTATGATCAGAAGGAAAACATGAACGACCGCACCGATCCGGAAAAAGATACTAATCCATCCCACCGCAGTCGTCAGTGCTATGATGCCGGTCACTATAAGTCCGGTAACATCCTCCTTGGGAAATGTTATCCACTTTCCGAGCACCTTCCTTACACCGCTGCCGATGGTGAGACAGAACAAAGCTATATATATAAAACTGATGATCACTTCTATCATATTTTTATTTCCGGACCTCAGGTGTCGGATTCATCACTGACGTCCTTTATAAACACCTCTTGAGGCTTATAATCCGAAATCCGTATCTCATATTTATTCTCAGAAGTTTCGGTAAATCCGAATGACCTGTATATGTCTTTTACCATGGCATTTTTGGCGGTGGGGATATATTCAGCCGTGATCTTTTCAAATCCGTTTTTCCGCGCGGTCTCAAATATCTTATTGACTATGAACTCTTCCATCCCGCGCTTTAATACGCGGCAGCTCATAAGCCATGTGTCGACAAAAAGCGTGGTGTCGGATTCTTTTTTCATGATGACCACGGAAACCAGTCCGTGATCTCCGAACTTATCTTCAAGCGTATAGTACAGGGTAAGATGATCATCGTCGGATGCGATCTTCGCGATCTCATCTTCGGTATAACGCACCGTCCTTAAGTTGAACTGGTTTGAGCGCTGCGTAAGCTGGGCGATCCTTGCAAAACGTACTTCCTCAAACGGTCTTGCGCTTCCCTTCATCTCAAGGCTCTTAAGGTAATCGTCAATGGACTCAAACGACTTCTGCGCCTGCTTCCTTTCAAATTCGGCCTGGTACTGCGATGTCCTGTCGGATGAAACACCCGTGAAAGATGCCGTCTCAAAATAGTTCATCTCCTGCAGATATTCAAGATAAAGCGCCGGATCTTCGGGAAGCTCGGGAACTTCGATCTCGGGTATCATCTGCCTTATGAGGTTTCGCTCGAACGGATTATCGTCAAGGAATACTATCGAATCCATACCGATGTTAAGCGTTTCCTGTATGAGCTTTATGTTCGAAGCCTTATCGTCCCAGTTGGCTACAAATACCGATATATCCGAAAGGCGAAGGACCATCTCCTCGTGTTTTTCGAAGGGTTCCTTTGCCGTATCCTCGTTGTTCTTGCTACAGACTGCAAGAATTATCCCGCATTCCTTGAGCTGTTTGAGATATCTTTGAAGATCGGTGAACGCATGGCCTCTGCCAAGCTCTCCTATCTCGATACCTCCCATGCCGTCATCGCCTATTATCCCGCCCCAGAGGGTATTGTCGAGATCGCAGATGATGCACTTTTTGATCCTGCCGCTCATTGCCTTTATGACATCGACGACCGCGCCCGCAACATAAGGAAGCGCATCCATCGACACCGTCATCTTTGCATTATAGTAAAGCGATCCATCGAAGAAAAAGTGCTCGCCGAGGCGTATCTGGAGAGCCAGAAGATCCACGGGATAAACATCGCTCCTTTGTGAAGCTTTTTCCTGAAGAAGAAAATTCAGCTTTCTTATCTGATATGTGAAAGTACTGTCAACCTTACATGAATACTGACCGAGAGCTTTATCCTCTATCTCGGTAAAGTTCGGCTGGATGATCCTGGAATGAGCGTTAGCGGCGATCATGTTCCAGTAGTTTTCGATCTTTGCGATCATGTCATCCGCAAAAGCACTTCTTTGCGAAAGCGGAAGATCGAGGAATTCTTCATATATCTTTTCCGTGGCGATATAAAGGATGATGCACTCGGGCTTAAACTCATAAACCTCCGAAGAAGTATCGATGAGCTGAGCATCTATCTGATTATAATCGGCATCAAATATCTCGACCGGAATGTTCTCAAGTGCGGCATATCCCTTTATCGCAAGGGAAAAGAACTGCGTCGCGCAATTACCCAGGACCGCGATCCTCATTCCGTTACCTGCTTCGCTGTGTTTTGCTGCTTTTTTTAACTCATGAAATGTATACATAAACTATCTCTGACGTACATTTTTTACCTATTTTAGAATACACCATAATGGTATTTTGGTCAAAATGAACCGTTGGGGACGGGGTTAGGGGGTCATATGGTTTTCGTGCCGGAAATATGGTACACTGAATTAGGTTCAGACAGGAGATAAATATGACTAATATTCTCATTCTTTCTGCCGGTACGCGAAACAAGGTCGTACAGGCGTTCAAAGAAACAATTAAAGACAACGGAAAGATAATAGCCACCGACTGCTCCAATCTGGCACCCGCGATATACGATGCGGATTCCTTTCATATCGTACCGAGGATAACGATCCCGGGATATATGGATGTTGTTCTTGAGTTATGCAAGATGGATGGGATAAAGGGTGTTTTTTCCCTTATCGATCCCGAGCTTAGCATGCTTGCAAAGGATGCCGACAGATTCCGTGAAATAGGTGTCATCCCGGTGATCTCCCCTTACGACCTCGTCGAGTCCTGTTTCGACAAATACGGATTCTACAAAATGATGCTCAAGATGGGGATTCCTTCCGCGAGATGCTTTATCTCCAAGGAAGAATTCTTCGAAGCAAAAGAAAAAGGGGAGATATCCTATCCCGTATTCGCCAAGCCCCGGAAAGGCTCGGCTTCCATAAACATCAACAAGGTCACCACCGATGATGAGATCGAAGTCCTTTACAAGCTCTATGACGATATCATGATCCAGGAGTATATGTCCGGACAGGAATACGGAGCCGATGTTTATATCGATATGATCTCCGGCAAATGCACTTCGATGTTCGTCAAGAAGAAGATCAAGATGAGAGCCGGAGAGACCGATAAATCCATATCGGTAAAGATACCCGTACTGTTCGACCAGATAAGGGACTTCGTCGAAAAAGCCGGATTCCGCGGCATGATAGACATAGATATCTTCCACGATGAAGAAAAAGACATCTTCTATTTCTCGGAAGTCAATCCGAGATTCGGAGGCGGTTATCCTCATGCCTATGCCTGCGGCGTAAACATGCCACAGAGTCTCATCAACAATCTCGAGGGTAAAGAAAACCCTGTAACCATAGGTGATTACAGGGAAAACATCTGCATGATGAAGTACAACGAGACCGCTATCGTGGATTTTAACGGTAAGGAGATCATTCCTTAGACTTTATAATCTCCAGTAAATGAAGTCGTCCGTATCAAAGTCTTTTCTGTTGAACAGTCCCTTGATATCCAGGAAAACCTTCTTTGAATGAACCGGGTTAAAGAATGAAGCTATATCCGTCTTGGTAAGATCCAGGAACTGGGTATGTGCAACGGCTATGAGTACCGCATCCATATCCCTTACCGCATCCATCTTATCAAATTCGATCCCGTACAGTCTCTTCGCTTCGTCCGCATCCGCGGCAGGATCTACCACGATGGGCTTTATCCCGTATTCGTTAAGCTCTTTGTAAATATCTATTACCTTGGTGTTACGGGTATCGGGACAGTTCTCCTTGAACGTGAATCCAAGGATCGCAACCTTGGCACCCTTAACCGGGATATCTGCTTTGATAAGGTTCTTTACGAGCGATTCGGCAACATATTTACCCATATCGTCATTTATACGTCTTCCCGAAAGGATTATCTGGCTGTGATATCCGAGTTCCTCGGCCTTATACGTAAGGTAATAAGGATCTACGCCTATGCAGTGACCGCCGACCAGACCGGGGAAGAACTTAAGGAAGTTCCACTTGGTCCCTGCCGCATCGAGAACGGCTTTTGTATCGATGCCCATCTTGTT
>JAIKZO010000121.1 GCA_024682115.1 Lachnospiraceae bacterium | reverse complement strand
GCACCGGCTTAATGAAATGAATATTTCGACCATACACAGCTTCTGCAATGTTCTCCTTCATGAGCAGGGTCTCATGACCAAGCTTCCCATCGATCTTGAAATGCTTCAGGACGATGAGGAGAAGCAGGAAAAAAAGGAACTCTTCGATGCTTTTCTCAAGGAAAAACTGGCAAAGGATGACTGGGATAAGCTTGAGTCCGTGATCGGCAAGAGCGGGTACCGTTGGAAGATACGCGGCGACATGGAAAAACTCTATATGCAGATGGCCGATCTGCCAGAGGATACTAAGATAGTGATTCCGGAGCCTTTGGACGAGACCAGGAGAAAAGAGGCTCTTTCGGTTCTTGAATCAGTCATTTACGGAGATCCGGGAAAGGGTATCCCGTCATTGGAAAAGAGGCTTCTCGATGCATTGAATTCCTGCGTCACGGCAGATAAGAGAAGTGAGGCCAATTTCAAAGAGGCCGTATCGTATGCTGATGCGTGTGAGAAGTACTGCTTAAATGATAAGGCACCTTTTTTGAAATCCATCTCGGATTTTTTGAAAGCCCCTCATGAAACGGAGACCGAAAACAAAGTATACCGTTCTCTTTTAAGTAAAACAGATTATAGTTTTATATCCGGATCAGAATCAAATTATAAAAAAACAAATAAGCAGTCAATCATTGATAAGGATGAGGTATCACGCGCCAATCAAAGGATCAGCTGCGAGATCAATGCGCTTCTGACAGAAGAAGTCCGTTTAATGATTCCGGTTCTTGATACCGAAGATTGTAAGGATGAAGATGGTAATGTTATAAGCTATGCGGATGTGGCGGATAACAAGAATGCTAAGAACAACTATGGGATCGCCGTTGCAACATATGCCAAACAGGCAAGGGAGTATTACCGCAAAAATGCGGCGAAGAACAGGATTACCAATGACAGGCTGCTGGAACTTACCCGTGACCTGATCTTAAATGAGGATAAAAGCGCTTTGGAATACTTTTCCCAAAAGTATACGCGATACTTCGTTGATGAGTTTCAGGATACGGACCGCATCCAGGAATCTTTCATTTTCCGCCTTGCCTCGGAAGTAGATGATGAGAAGAAACTTCGGGACGGAGCTCTTTTCGTTGTAGGAGATCCGAAACAGTCCATCTACAGGTTCCGTGGCGCCCAGCCGGCGGTCTACTTCTACACCAAAGAGAAAATGGAAGGCATGAAAAATGCGAAGGTGTATGAATTGTCGTATAACTTCCGTTCCAATGAAGATGTCATCAAGTGGGTGAATACTAAGTTTGCTGAGGCCGATGGTGTTACTCCAATCGTGGATGAGTATGGGGGATCTTACACATATAAACAGATGAAGGCGAAGAAAGAGGCTCTGACGCAGGATAATGTTATCCATGGTATTTATCATATCGGCCATCCTGATGCGGAGCAAAAGATTGAAGTGACGATCGGTGGCAAAACAGTTGACGCATACTTCTATAATGAGAGCGAACAGTGTGATGATATAGAAAATGTCATAAACCTGATACTAAATCTCACGAAAAAAGGTGAAGACGGTAAAGGATATTTCAAGATCACGAGATATGATACTGATCATAAGCCTTATGTTGATGATATCAGGCTCTCGGATTTTCTGCTGATCAGCCATAATAAACCGATGATGGATAATTATGTTGCCGCGATGAAGAAAAACGGGATCGCAGTAGTCCTTGACGGAGAAGAGGACATGAAGACTGACAAGGCTCTTGTGGTCTTTGTGATGCTGTATCAGTATCTTGTCAATCCACGTGATCCATTTTACAGGACAGGAGCCGAAGAAGCGCTTAGGGAGACGCTGCACATAAAGAACGAAAAGAAACTGAATGAACTGTCTCACAGGATACTGGACTGCTTATATGAGGATGCGAAATCCATGACCGCTTACGGCATGGCGGAATATCTTGAGAAGCAGGTATCAGCACTTTTTGATAAAGACGAATCGGTGAGCCGTGTAGAAGCACTGAGCTCGCAGGCACATATCAGGCAGATGATCGAAAGTCTCTGCATGGATGTGACGGGGACGGGTATTGAGATGGCAGAGGCCATGCAGAAATACCTGGACACAAAATGTGAGCACGAATTATCTCTGGAAGAGAAAGCCGATGCTGTCCGCTTTATGAACCTGCATAAGACGAAGGGACTTGAAGGCGAGATCGTGATCTTTTTGGACCGCAGGGGTAAGAAGGATCGTTCTCCTTCCAAATGCATGGATGGTGATCGGTTCTATCCGGGAGACTATTTCTGGACCTCCATGAACGGATATCCGCAGACCCGGGAAAAAGCAAACCGATCCGAAAAAGCAGAACTTCATCGTTTGGAATATGTCGCAGTAACCCGCGCTGGACAGGCTGTTGTTTTTATGGATGTTATCAGCCATAACGGATTATTTGCAAAAAGCAAGCTGAAAGATTATTACAAAAAGGATCAAAAAGCAGGATTGGATCCCAGCCTTAGAGAAAGGGGATTAGGCAAAAAACTTGATGACACGACCTATTCCTACAGGATCTGCGAATCAACTAATATACGTGAAAAGATTGAACAGATCCTTCCGGCGGACAAGCTGGTGAATAAACCCTATGAAGCAGAAAATCCCGGATTGTATGCTTCAGCGAATGATGATTATCCCGAAGCAAGAAAACCGGAATTAAAGACTGCCGGCATGGTCGTAAAAGAATCTCCCAGCAATATGGAAAAGGGATCTTATCATAAAAAGACCGCGGAAAGGTTTGATGAGTATAATTGGGATATGCTCAGGCCAATCGGTAACGTTGCCGGAGATATACTTCATCGCAGCATGGAACTGCTG
>JAIKZO010000086.1 GCA_024682115.1 Lachnospiraceae bacterium | reverse complement strand
GCTATGAAAGAGAATCTTCCAAAGGAAAAATAACTGCTGATGGATTTGTAGAAAGACTAGAAAAGGACGAACGTATAAACGATATTGTCGACAGGGGCCTTGATGTTTTCTATGCAGTGGTTTATATCTTCACGATCATAGAGAGAATGACCGACCCCGAACAGGGAACTTTCGACCTGCTCATCTATGCACTGATCATGGGAGTCTTCCTCTTCCTGATATGGCGTTTCTTCTCGGGCGCCTTCAGAAAAGGTTCCGGTGTCAGGAAAAAGCTGATACAGGAATGCCTGCAGGCCGGCGTGACCATGCCTGAGTATATTAACAGCCGCTTACAATAAAGCATTACAGGTATTTACCCATTCGATCCGTTGTGTGTCCTACAGGAAACACAGATTCAAAATATTGAAACATTCATTCAGAAAGCAAGTCAGCATATCGGTATTGAGGAACTTACCTCATATGCTCTTCATGAACTGATCAAAGCTATCTACGTTGACGCACTTGATAAATCAAGCGGTAAACGCAGACAGCACATCCATATCAAGTATGACGGATTGGGATTCATCCCTTTGAATGAACTCTTAGCACAAGAAAAGGCGTGACCAAAGCCACGCCTTCCAATTCTTAAATTCTTAAACATTACTGTCTTATGACGCTCCCAGCTTACCGGGGCTCTTTTGTTATATCGTCGGATATTATCCTTCTATGGCTATTGTCTTAGTCTCCGGGAGTTTTTCAGGCTCTTTCTTAGGGATGCTTAACTTAAGAACTCCGTCTTCGAACTTAGCCTTGATGTCTGTTTCGGTCAGGGTATCGCCCACATAGAAACTTCGCTGCATTGAACCGGCGTATCTTTCCTGACGGATGATCTTGCCTTTAATGTTCTTCTTGTCTTTGTCAAGGCTCTTAGCAGCGTTGACCAACAGATACCCATTGTCAAGTGATAACTTGATCTCGTCTTTCTTGAATCCCGGAAGGTCGATGTCAAGTTCGTAACCTTCATCGTGTTCATGCACATCTGTCTTCATGACATTTGCGGCATGGCGACCGTAGAGCTTCCGCTCAACATCTCCAAGGTCCATCCAATCATCCAACAAACTTTCTCCAAAAATACTTGGTAATAACATAGGTCATTCCTCCTTCTCAAAAAACTAAGTGAATAAGTTTCATGAGCAAGGGAAGGAGTGTTTGGATCCTGTTTGGAATCTTCTCTGTTCCTTTGTTCTGACTTCGTTATAGCATCGATTGTTAGCACTGTCAAGAGGTGAGTGCTAATAAGGTGTGAAACTTTTGTGAACTCTTAATGCATAGCGCTAATACGACTTGTTTCAAAATCTTAGCGGATATGATAAAATACTTGTGCATCTGTCTTTTTAATGGTTTGGGTTTGCATTAGAATTTTTTGTAGTAGATGAATATGCACGGCCTGATTTTGATACAATAAACGAAATGACTTTGGGAGTGTCATATGATATATTACGATCATCTTCCGTTAGACAAGGAAATACTTAAAGCCCTCGGGGAATTATCGATAAATTACGTGTTCCAGCCCATTTTTCAGGCTGACGGAAAAACAGTCTATGCATGGGAAGCCCTTATGCGTCCTACGGAAAAGACTGTTCTGGAACTCATAAACGAATATATGGAGAAGGATAAACTGCATATTCTGGAAGTGGCGACTCTCTTTGGAGCAATGCAGGCATATATTTTAAGGGGCTATCCCGAGAGAGTATCGATAAATTCATTTCCGAATGACTGTCTGAGGCAGGATGAGGCGGATACATTTCTGGAATACTTTGGTGACAGCATCCGGGGCAGGATGATCATTGAGAATCTTGAATACCCGTATTTTTCATATGAAACATGGCTGGAGAAGAGCAAATCGATCAAGTATATGGATAATCTGCTATCGGCTGATGATTTCGGGAGCGGGATCAATGACATGGAACGGATCGATATAATGCATCCCGATATAGTCAAGCTTGACAGGGAACTGATATCCGGGATAGACCATGATCAGGAGAAACAGAATAACGTAACGCATCTTGTTTTGGATTTCCATTCGAAAAACATGCTTGTTGTCGCGGAAGGCGTGGAGGAAAAGGAAGAATTCGATTATCTGGTGGGACTGGGTGTCGACCTTTTCCAGGGATACTATCTGGCGCGTCCGGCATGATCACGTTTTAAAATACATTCTATTCATCGGCAGGTGACCATGATGGCTGCAGATCTTCTATCGTTAGGAAACCGTCGGTCCTGGCCGCGATCTGATATTTGTCTTCGTAAACGATCTCACCGGGAGTATTGGTATATACGACATAATACGGATGATCATATTTTTCC
>JAIKZO010000037.1 GCA_024682115.1 Lachnospiraceae bacterium | reverse complement strand
ATGGAGGAGATAATATCCAATTACGAATGGGATTCCATGTTCGATGAACTTCTTGCATTAGAGAAAGAGACTTCTTTCATTTTGCCGGATAGTCCGACTCATAATACCGGATCGAATGAATCCGACGGTAACAGAGACGCTCATGAATTTCCGGCGCTGTCCCTGGCCAAGACCAAAAAGATTTCCGATCTTCAGGACTGGGCGGGTGAAAGGGATATCTACCTCAGCTATAAACTTGACGGACTTACGCTTGTCCTTACTTATGATAATGGTGTTCTTTCTAAGATCCTTACCCGAGGTAACGGTATTGTTGGTAAGAACATTACTTTTTTAAAAGATTCGATATCCGGGTTTCCTATTTCCATAAATTATAAGAAGCATCTGGTCATCCGGGGGGAGGCTACGATATCTTATAAGGATTTTGAATATATCAATGATCTGTTTGACGATGAGGATGATAAATTTGCCAATCCCAGGAATCTGGCTTCCGGAACTCTTGCTCTCGACGATCCCGAGAAAGTCAGGGAACGTCGTGTATGTTTTAACGCATTTACGCTTGTTCATATCGATGATGATATCAAAGACTGGGGAGAGAGGATGGATTTCCTTAAGAAAGAAGGATTTACCACCGTTGAATATACAAGGTGTAATGCATCCACGCTCCCGGATAAGATCGAAGAATATACAAGAAAGGTTGAAACCGGTCAGATGGATATCCCGGTCGACGGTCTTGTTATCTGTTATGCCGATAATGACTATGCCATGACCGGTTCGGTGACCGGACATCATGCGACAAGGGCCGGTCTTGCGTTTAAATGGGCAGATGTTTCCGCATTTTCAAAACTAAAATACATTGAGTGGTCCTGTGCAGCATCCACCATTTCTCCTGTTGCGGTCTTTGAGAGTGTAGAACTGGAGGGCACAAACGTATCCAGGGCTTCCTTATGTAATATCTCCGAGATGGAACGTCTCGGTATAGGTGATGAATGTACCGTGGAAGTCATTAAAGCCAATAAGATCATTCCCAAATGTATTTCGGTGCGGGATTCCAGCGGTCATTTTACCGTTCCGGATGTTTGCCCGGTGTGCAAGAGCCCGACCAGGATCGTTGTTTCTCCGAGATCGGGGACCAAGACCCTTCAGTGTGTCAATGCCGAATGCAGCGCCAAACAGGGTAAAAAGTTCACACGTTTTGTGTCGAAATCGGGAATGGACATTGATGGACTGTCCGTACAAACTATGATAAAATTCATGAATATGGGTTTCATCAGGGAATTTGATGATATTTACAGGCTCTCTCAACATGCCGATACGATCAAGGATCTTGAAGGCTTCGGCGAAAGATCGGTCGAGAACATGCTCGATTCGATAGAAAAAAGCCGCAGGGTAAAAGCGGTGAACTTCATTTATGCCCTGTGCATTCCGATGATAGGCCTGGATGCCGGCAAAAAACTGGTAGGAAGCCTCGGATTTGACGGTTTCCTTGAAAGACTTAAGGATAATACCGGGTTTGATGATGTCGACGGCATCGGACCCGAAAGGTCTTCCCAGATCATGGAATGGTATTCGAACAGCCGAAATGCCGCGATGCTCGAAAGACTTCTTAACTTAGTGAACATCACCGAAGGAGAAAAGAAGACTTTGACCGAAGGAACATGCCTGGGTCTTACCTTCGTGATCACCGGAGATGTACATTCATTTAAGAACAGGGATGAATTTAAGGCCTATGTTGAAAGCGCCGGAGGTAAGGTCGCGGGTTCCGTTTCGAATAAAACATCTTTCCTTGTGAACAATGATGTGGAGTCGGCTTCTTCAAAGAATAAAAAAGCCAAGGAACTGGGAGTTCCCATCATCTCTGAGGACGAATTCATAGAACGTTTCGGGAAATAAAGAAAGAAGGACAATAAATGCCTATTAAGATAAAAGATTCGCTTCCTGCACAGGCGATACTGGAAAATGAAAACATTTTTGTAATGACCGAGTTTCGTGCGATGCATCAGGATATCAGACCGCTTAATGTTCTGATATTGAATCTCATGCCCAATAAGGAAGTTACGGAAACGCAGCTTCTTCGCAAACTATCCAACTCCCCTTTGCAGGTGAATGTCGAACTCCTTCAGACGGCCAGTTATACTCCGTCACATGTGGATACGAATCATCTGGAATCTTTTTATACGACATTTGATCAGGTTCGTAACAGAAAATTCGACGGAATGATCATAACCGGAGCCCCGCTGGCTTATGTTGAGTATGAGGATGTTGCGTACTGGGATGAACTGTGCGAGATCATGGATTGGGCAAAAAAGCATGTCCACAGTACTTTTTTCCTTTGCTGGGGGGCCTTTGCTGGATTGTATCATCACTTCGGGATCCATCATAAATTCTATAAAGAAAAGCTTTCCGGGATATACGGGCATAGGGCTGTCAAACCGACATCGCCTCTCTTCAGGGGATTTGACGATGTGTTTTATGCGCCCCATTCAAGAGAGATATACGTTGAACGCAAAGATGTTGAAGCGCATAGCGAACTTGAGATAATGGCTGATTCCGATGAAGCGGGAGTTACGATAATAAAGACGGAAGATTCCAGGATGGTATTTGTTCTCTGCCATCTTGAATATGATGCCAACACCCTGTCGGATGAATATTTCAGAGACCTGAATAAAGGGCTGGATCCAAAGATCCCCGAGAATTATTTCCCGGATGATGATCCTGATAAAACCCCTGTTGTCAACTGGCGTTCAACGGGACAGCTCTTTTATACCAACTGGCTGAATTATTACGTTTATCAGAGTACGCCGTATGATATAGAAACTGTCGGAGATGAAGAATGACCGGACTGAGCGGGTCATTTCCGGTTATGTATACACTATATGCGTATATAGAAAAATTTATACATTAATACATAATTAGATACTAGACAGGTTCGGAGTTAGTATATAACTCGATTTTCCCTATATCCCCCGTCGTGGGGCATCGGAAACATTCTTTTTTTCATATTTCGATGTCTATTTTGGAAGATGCTGACACTTCCAATCATCCAAAATCTCAAAATTTCAAATTCCGCTGTATAAAATAAGGCTTTCAAACCATTTTTGACAGCGAACTCCCCTTTTTTTTAAATCTCGCTGTCTGAGTGGTGGAATAAGAACACATATAAACAGCGAGAACGAAAAAATTAATTATCTCGCTGCATTAGTATAAATCATTCAAATAAAGCATTCGAAATCCGCGCATGTTTCTGATTATCTAAGGAGGTATCATTACGAAAAAACAGAAAAACTCATTAACTACAAACTATACAAATTTATACTTTGAAGCGAATAGGAGGTATAAAGAACTGCTTTTGATTGAGAAAAACAAGGAGATCTCATTAGAAAATTCACCCTCGGGGAAAATACACGTAAGCAGAACTTCCCATGGAGTTCAGTATTATTTAAGAAAAGACAGTTCGGATAAATCCGGAAAGTATATTCATAAATCCGAAATTTCCATGATCAAGCAATATCTTCAGAAAGCTTATGATGAAAAAATAGTAAAGATTTTAACGGAAGAGATTAAAAGTTTGGAAAAACTCCTTACCAAATCGGGAAATGCTGTAAATCGTATTCAAAAAGTTTACTCCACGCTCCCAGAAGAAGTGAAAGAATTAATAATCCCAATAGACGTCTCAGACGATGACTACGCGCGTGCCTGGTTAAGAGTCCCATATGTGGGAAAACCAATACCTGATTATCTCCCTTTTTTGGAAACCAAACGAAAAGAAAGGGTACGCTCCAAGTCTGAACTTAACATAGCAAATGCGCTTGCGGACAAAGGAATTCCATATAAATATGAATGCCCTTTGCAATTAAGTAATGGGACAATAATATATCCCGACTTTACCGTGCTGGATGTAAAAAGAAGAAAAGTTTTGTATTGGGAGCATCGAGGCATGATGGATGATAAAGAATATGCAAAGAGTTCTGTGCAGAGGATAAAAAGCTTGATGAAGGAAGAAATTCTTATCGGTGATAAACTGATAGTTTCAGAGGAAACATCAGCAAATCCTTTAGGAACTGATGAGATAGAAGCAATTATAAAACATTTCTTTCTTTAAGTATTTAGTGAAATGAATTCTTGCTGTGCTTCATATACCCCTTGTTGACCTCTTGGTACGAAAGTACTATAATCATTTTTATTCCACGAAATAACTTAATAGTGTTCTCTTATTGTAAAGAAAGAGCGAAAAAAAGCAGTGATCGTAAATAGTAGACAGTTTCTGTTGTTTGTTTTCGGCTTGATTACAACGAATATTTGAACAGGGGGAAAAATGGTCATGAAGTATAGTAAAAAATTTTTAAAGATCATTAGTATTTTGTTATCGATAGTATTAATAGTTCCGGGTTTCTTAAGTGTAAACTCATTTTCTGAAGTAAAAAACTCTGATACTGTTTATGTATCCGATAAAGATATTCATTATCATACGGAGAATTGTAGTTGCCTGGGAACAAATAAGATTGCCACTACAGTTGATTTTGCTGTGAGTGCGGGATTTACAGCGTGCGAAAAATGCAACCCACCTAAACCGGCTTCAACTAATACAGCGGTATCGAAATCTTCAGCTGCTACGACGAATACTTCTGCCCCGGCAGGGAATGTTACATATATTCTTAATAAGAATACAAAGAAATTTCATTATCCTACTTGCTCCAGTGTGTCTGATATGAAAGAAAAGAATAAAATATATTTTACCGGAACGCGGGATGAAATACCCAAAGGTTACGTTGCCTGCAAAAAGTGTAAACCCTAATTATATACTTAGTTGATGCGAAACCGCTTAGGTTTAAATTCCTAGGCGGTTTTATTACGTTTATCAGAGTACGCCGTATGATATAGAAACTGTCGGAGACGAAGAACGACCGGACTGAGCGGGTCATAGTAAAACAGCAGATAAGATCTTTGAAACAAGAGTATTCTTACATTAATTTATATTTAGATACTTGACAGGTTGAGATATACCGTGTTATACAGTAATAAACCGATGAGGAAGAGTGAGTAGACTGGTTTCCCTGTATATGAGAGAGGTGCGGACGGTGAGATCGCATCATACACAGATCAGATCGAATGGACTTCCGAGGGCGAGGGGAAAGATTTCGAGTATCCGAGCCGGGGATGGTACCCCGTTAACAAATACCGGCATATGACAGTATGCATGAGTGGGTATTAAAATACCAAGCCGGGTGGCACCGCAGGATTCGATCCTGTCCCAGCAAAGCAGCTAGGGACAGGTTTTTTTGTCCCCAAAAACAGATTAAAGGAGCAGCAAATGCCACTGCCCGAAGAAAGGAGACACAAGATGTCAAAAGAGATCCCTTACAAAATTTATCTTGAAGAGCAGGAGATGCCGAAGGCCTGGTATAACATGAGGGCCGATATGAAGAACAAACCGGCACCGCTTCTTAATCCCGGCACATGTCAGCCCATGACAGCCGAAGAGTTATCCGGAGTATTCTGTGATGAACTCGTAAAGCAGGAGCTGGATAACGATAACGCACTTATCGAGATCCCGGAGGAGATCAGGAACTTCTATAAGATGTACAGACCTTCACCTCTTGTACGTGCTTATTGTCTTGAAAAAAAGCTCGGAACTCCCGCACATATATATTATAAATTCGAAGGAAACAATACGAGCGGAAGCCATAAACTCAATTCTGCGATAGCTCAGGCCTATTATGCAAAGAAGCAGGGCCTTAAGGGTGTAACAACCGAGACCGGTGCAGGTCAGGGGGGTACGGCTCTTTCGATGGCATGCTCATACTTCGGACTTGACTGTAAAGTTTTCATGGTCAAGGTATCATATGAGCAGAAGCCTTTTAGAAGAGAAGTGATGAGAACCTACGGAGCTTCGGTAACACCTTCTCCTTCAGAGACAACAAATATAGGAAAGAAGATACTTGCCGAACATCCCGGTACAACCGGAAGCCTCGGATGTGCTATCTCGGAAGCTGTAGAAGTTGCCGTTGGCAGCGAAGGATACAGATATGTACTCGGAAGTGTGCTGAACCAGGTGCTTTTGCATCAGTCGGTCATCGGACTTGAGACCAAAGCAGCTCTCGACAAGTACGGTATCAAAGCGGACATGATCATCGGATGTGCCGGAGGCGGTTCGAACCTCGGAGGGCTTATAGCGCCTTTCATGGGTGAAAAGTTAAGAGGAGAAGCCGATTATCGCATCATAGCGGTTGAACCCGCATCGTGCCCGAGCTTTACACGCGGAAAGTATGCTTACGATTTCTGCGACACAGGAATGGTTTGTCCTCTTGCCAAGATGTATACGCTGGGAAGCGACTTTATACCCGCACCGAACCATGCAGGCGGACTTCGTTATCACGGAATGAGCTCAACGCTTTCACAGCTTTATGATGACGGATACATGGAGGCTGTCAGCGTTGTGCAGACCGATGTATTCAAGGCAGCCGAAGAGTTTGCCAGAGTGGAAGGAATCCTTCCTGCTCCAGAAAGTTCACACGCGATCAAGGTTGCGATCGATGAGGCTCTTAAGTGCAAAGAGACCGGAGAAGCCAAGAACATCGTATTCGGACTTACCGGTACCGGATATTTCGATCTTGTTGCATATCAGAAGTTCCACGACGGAGAGATGGATGATTATATTCCTACGGATGAAGAACTTCAGAAGTCATGGGCTAAACTTCCCAAGGTAGACTAAGACATACAGATATAAGTTTAACGTAAGATCAATGCAGGTCGTTTCAGATGCAAACGACCTGCATTTTGTTATATAATTATCATGAAAAATGTAAACGTAAAGGGAGGTTCAAAATGGAATACGTATATGAAATGCCTGAAGAAATGCTGAAGGAATGTGATGAACACGGTTCGGTCGAAAGGTTTGAATACGATACGTTCACCTATGATGAAGGAGATAACAGACCTCTGAAAAAGGGTGCCTGGGTATATCTTCCGTACGGATATGATCCGGCTAAGGAATATGATATCCTTTATCTTCTCCACGGGGGCGGCGTTACCGAAGACTGGTGGTTTAAGATGTTCCCCGATACCGTAACGATCCTTGACAACATGTTCAGTAAAAAACTCTGCAAACCTTGTATCATCGTAACTCCTACATATTACAGAGGCGATACCGAAGAAAATGCGGAATATGTAACCGAGCATTTTCGTTTTGAATTAAGGAAGGATCTCATTCCGGCAGTGGAAAAGAAATATCCGACTTATGCCCGCGGAGATGTTTCGGAAGAAAATCTCATAAAGACGAGAGAACATAGGGCTTTTGCCGGTCTTTCTCTCGGCTCGATGACTACATACAGGGCAGCTCTTTATAACAACTTCGATCTTTTTGCATGGTACGGCCCGTTTTCCGGATGCTGCGGCCCCAAGGGAGATCATGATGTTGAGATAAAGAGGATATGCAATACGCTTTCCAAAGGAAAGGAAAAAGGCCTGGATATCAAGTATTTGTTCTGCTGCAACGGAGATAAGGATATCGCTTTTGCGGAGCACAAGGATATCATGGACAGGACCGTTCCCGTATGCCCCGAACTTGAAAAGGGAAAAAACTATGATTTTTATATCATACCCGGAGGAGTTCACGATATGAAAGCATGGCAGCTTCACCTGTACCATGCTTTGCAGATCTTCTTTAAATAGAAAGCGGAAGTGTTATCAGACAGAACGATCAACGGAGTTTTTGACATGATCGATGAATGCTTCCTCAACTGACGGAAGTGGATGTCCCTTTCTCCAAACAAACAGATATTCAATGTTTTTATCCGACCCGGACAGTTCTTTTATCACAAGAGAGCGGTTCGGGTTGTTTGTTGATCTTGGGAATATTCCTGTGCCCAGGCCTTTTCGGACAAGAGCGGCCGCATCCAGATACGAATCGGTCTCGCAGACGATGTTGGGCTCGGCTCTGTATACCCTGAACCATTTATAGATCATATCTATAGTGGCTTTTCGCCCGGGGACTATGAGCGAAGCACCTATAAGGTCGGAGATCTCAATGGTTTCCTCATCCCTTTTGGCAAGCGGATGCTCGCGGTCCATAAGGGCGGTCATCTTTTCGCTGCCTACGACAAAACTGTTCAGCAAAGCCTGATTACAAGGGGCCGTGATAACGGCAAAAGATATCATTCCGCTTCTCAGTTTCTCGGTCAGGTCATCACTGTTCCCTCCCAGGATCCTGAATCTGACTCCGGGATAATCCTTTATGAAACCGGAAAACCATCCGGCGGCGATGCCATGCGCCATCCCTTCTACGAGACCGATCGATATCGTTCCGCCCATGCCTTTACTCATTGAAAGGATCTCCGATCTGGCCTTGTCCGAAAGGGAGATTATCTCTTTGGCCCGGCGGTAAAGAAGCTGACCGGATTCGGTGAGCTGAAGGGCGCGTTTTCCTCTTATGAAGAGAGTCGTGTTGAGCTCATATTCAAGAGCCTTTATCTGGGTACTTAACGGAGGCTGACTCATGTTAAGTCTCTTTGCGGCTTTTGAAATATTAAGTTCTTCGGCAACTGCGACAAAGTATTCAAGTGTCTTAAGATTCATGAGATCCCCTCCATATTTTTTTCGTATAGTAACACAAATATTATATGTATTTTATATTTATTAGACAAGAGGTTATACTTTATCTGTCGGAAGCTTTTCCCAGTTTCAGAAAAGAGGTGCATAATGGAAAAACGTGAACTTATGTATGAAGGTAAGGCAAAAAAAGTATTTAAAACGGATGATCCCGAAGTACTGATAGTGGATTATAAGGATGATGCCACGGCTTTCAACGGCCTTAAGAAGGGCAGCATCGAAGGCAAGGGAGTCATCAATAACAAGATGAGTAACATAATGATGCAGGGACTAGAGAAAAAAGGAGTACCTACTCATTTCATAGAAGAATTAAGTGACAGAGAAACTGCTGTCAAAAAGGTAACGATCCTTCCGCTTGAAGTTATTATAAGAAACATTTCGGCAGGATCGTTTTCTAAGCGTTACGGAGTTGAAGAGGGTATAGTGTTTGAAAACCCCACTATAGAATTCTCTTACAAGAATGACGAACTCGGCGATCCGCTGCTCAACGATGATCATGCTCTTGCACTTAAACTGTGTACAAAAGAAGAGCTTGAAACCGTTAAGAAATATGCGTTTACCGTTAATGATTTCTTAAAGGAAGTATGGAAAAAATGCGGCGTCACTTTGGTTGATTTCAAGATCGAATTCGGTAAGCTCTCTGACGGGACCATTGTCCTTGCAGATGAGATAAGCCCCGATACATGCAGACTCTGGGACAGCGAGACCGGTAAGAAGCTTGACAAGGACAGGTTCAGAAGAGACCTTGGTAATACAGAGGAAGCATATATTGAAGTAATGGACAGGCTTGTAAACAGTCTTAAGTAATAACGAATTATTAAGGAGATTAAAAAATGTCTAACTGCGCAGTAGTAGGAATAAACTGGGGGGATGAGGGAAAAGGCCGTATGGTCGATCTCCTCACGGAGAAATATGACATAGTTGTCAGATATCAGGGCGGCGGAAATGCCGGTCATACCGTTATCAATGAAAAAGGAAAGTTTGCGCTCCATCTTCTGCCTTCGGGAATATTAAGAGACGGTGTCGTTAACATCCTCGGAAACGGTGTAGCACTTGATCCCCAGAACCTTCTTGAAGAGATCAGGCAGGTAGAGGAAAAAGGGATAAAGATCACACCCGACAATCTCAAGATCAGCGACAGAGCTTCGCTTCTCATGCCCTGGCACAGAGATCTTGACGAACTTGAAGAAAGACGTCTCGCCGACAAGAAATTCGGTTCCACAAAACAGGGTATCGCACCTTTCTATTCCGATAAGTACCAGAAGAAAACGGTGCTTGCAGGTGAGATCAACTATCCCGAAGAAATGAAACAGCATCTGGCCGATCTTGCGGAATGGAAGAATCTTACGCTTACCGGTGTTTATAATTCAAAGGAATACACTCAGGCGATGCTCGATGAGTGGGTATCTGAATACTGCATGAAGATCAAACCCTTCATCTGTGATACCGGAGAGTATCTTAAGAATGCCCAGAAGAACGGCAAGAAGATCATGTTTGAAGCTCAGCTGGGCTCTCTTCGTGACCTTGATTACGGAATTCATCCTTTTACGACTTCATCAAACACTTCCGCTGCTTACGCACCGATAGGATCCGGATTCCCCGGTGCCAAGATAGATGAGGTCATCGGAGTGGTCAAGGCATATTCGACATGTGTCGGAGAAGGTCCTTTCGTATCCGAAATGTTCGGAGAGGAAGCAGATAAACTCCGTGAAGCCGGCGGTGAGTACGGTGCCAAGACCGGAAGACCGAGAAGAGTAGGCGCACTTGATATAGTTGCGACCAGGTACGGAGTTGAAGTTCAGGCTGCCACAGCGATAGCTCTTACAAAACTTGACGTTCTGAGTTATATGGACAAGATCCCCGTTTGCACACACTATACCGTAAACGGCGAACAGACGGACAGATTCCCGTTCCCTACGGCACTTAAGGATTCCACACCGGTTATAGAATATTTTGACGGATGGAAATGCGATATTTCAAAGATCACCGAGTGGAATGATCTTCCGAAAGAGGCAAGGGATTATGTCGAATTCATTGAAAAGCAGATCGAATGCCCGATCACATATGTTTCGGTAGGACCCGAAAGAGAGAGTATCATAATAAGGAACAGATAAAATATACATTCAACGAACATGAGGGACAAAAATGACTGATAAATATGAATCGCCTTTATCAACCAGATATGCATCGGAGTATATGTTAAAGCTCTTTTCTTCGGACACAAGATATACCACCTGGAGGAAACTATGGGTTTCACTTGCAAAGGCCGAGAAGGAACTCGGACTCAATATATCCGAGGAACAGATAAGAGAATTATCCGAACATATCGAGGATATCGACTATGAATGTGTACGTCTTCGCGAGAAGGAAGTAAGACATGATGTCATGGCACATGTATATGCATACGGCAAGGTTGCTCCCAAGGCCGCCGGAATAATCCATCTCGGTGCCACGAGCTGTTATGTAACGGACAATGCCGATATCGTGATCTACAGAGATGCGCTTTTGTATATAAGGAAGGAACTTACCAAAGTCCTTTCACTGCTCTGTGATTTTGCGATGAAGTACCGCGATGTTCCGACACTCGGATATACCCATTTTCAGCCGGCACAGCTTGTGACTGTTGGAAAAAGAGCGAGCCTTTGGATATCTGATTTTGCAAGCGATATCGAGGAGATCGATTTTGCGATAAAGAATATCAAGTTCCTCGGATGCCGCGGAACGACCGGAACCGAAGCCAGCTTCATGGATCTTTTTGAACAGGATGAAGAAAAGATCGACAAGATGAACAGACTGATAGCAGGTGATTTCGGATTCTCGGAGTGCTTTGATGTTTCTGGTCAGACTTATCCGAGAAAACTCGACAGCAGGATCCTTAACGCACTTTCGTCAGTGGCGCAGAGCGCCTACAGGATGGCCAATGATATCCGACTTCTTCAGCACGACAAACAGATAGAAGAGCCTTTTGAGGAGGATCAGATAGGATCTTCGGCTATGGCTTACAAGAGAAATCCTATGAGAAGCGAAAGAATATGTTCGCTCGCAAGATATGTGATGACGGATGCGATGAACGCACCTTTGACGGCTTCTGTCCAGTGGTTTGAAAGAACACTTGACGATTCGGCAAACCGCCGCATATCGCTTCCCGAAGGTTTTCTTGCGACCGATGCGATATTGAGACTTGCTCAGAATGTAGTTAACGGACTTCGTGTCAATGAAAAGGTCATAGAGAAAAACGTAATGGATTATCTTCCTTTTATAGCAACCGAAAATATCATGATGGAGGCCGTTAAAAAGGGAGCCGACAGACAGAATGCACATGAGATCATCAGAAGATGCTCTATGCAGGCTGTAGATAAGATGAAAAAGGGTCTTGAATGGGATCTTTTAAGTGACCTTGCCGCCGAAAGCGAGATGAGGCTCTCGAAAGACGAGATAAAGGACATACTTGATCCTACGCTTTATACGGGAAGATGTGCACATCAGGTTGAGGCTTTTGTGGAAAAACTCAAGCCCGTTATCAGGGATGCGGGTGACGGTGTTGCCTCTATCGAATTATAAAAGATATTTTTCAAGCATGCTGACCATAGCCATGAGTTCCACGGGCTTTGCGATATAATCGGCAAAACCTTCTTCGAGATATCTCTCGCGGGATCCTTCGATGGCGTTGGCGGTAAACACTATCATGACTGTCTTTTCGGGTATCAGGTTTTCTTCTCTTAACTTGTGGAGAGTCTCGATACCGTCCATGCCCGGCATCATATGATCCAGGAACACTACATCATATGTGTTGTCACGCATGAGGTTTATCGCGTCGGCGCCGGACATCGCTTCATCGGGACAGATACCGCAAAGCTTAAGGTAATTCCTTGCGACCTTGATGTTGAGTGAGTTGTCGTCGACGACGAGGATCCTGGCATCGGGAGCGTACAGTGAGATCTGTTTCTGAGATCTGATCTCCATGATGGAAGAATGCTCTTTGAAGTTTCCGATAGGCTTTGAGTCGATGACCTTCTGACGTATGTCGAACCAGAATGTGGATCCCTGTCCGTAAACACTGTCGACATGGATCTTGCTTCCCATCATTTCAAGAAGCCGGTATACGATGGTCATTCCAAGTCCTGTACCTTCCACGTGTCGATTCCTGAAAATATCGAGTCTTTCAAACGAATCAAACATACGTGAAGTGTCTTCCTGGCGGATGCCGATACCCGTATCGCGTACTTCGACATGGATGTCGATCTCATCATCGGCTGTTCCGTGTTTTTTAGGGAGGGCTTTTATCAAAAGAGATATGCTTCCCATATCGGTATATTTTACGGCATTGCTTAAAAGGTTTGCGATGACCTGCGTGAGCCGCATATCATCACCGCACAATACCGAAGGAAGCTGTTCGTCGATCTCCACATTGAAAGCGAGCTCCTTTGAAGAAGCACTGCCTTTGGTGGAATTGACCAGATTGGTGATGAAATCGACGGTCCTGTAATTGGCATTTACTATTTCCATCTTGCCGTCCTCGATCTTTGAAAAATCGAGGATGCTGTTTATAAGGAACAGAAGAGTGCGGCCGGATGAATCTATAGCCGAAGCATAGTTTAAGATGTTTTCGTCTTTACATTCACGAAGGATCATCTCGTTCATTCCGAGCACGGCATTGATGGGAGTCCTTATCTCATGTGACATCTGAGCGAGGAATGCGCTCTTTGCGTTATCCGCAGCGATGGCGGCATTTGCGGATTCCTGTATCTGAACGTTCAGTTTTTCGATCGCTTCGATATGCTCCTGCTTAGCCGTGATATCACGAAGAACCACATAATAGCCCGCATTCTTTTTGCCGTCTTTGATGTGATCTATAAGGACTCTGTAATACATTTTGTTCATATAGATCATGCTTTCGGATGATATGTGATCGTTCTCTATAAAAAGATCCAGCATTTTGTTTATCTCCGCAAAAGGAGCTATGCTGTCATCGAGAACGTGGTCGGTCTTGGCAGTTTTAATCTCGGGGAGTATCTTTCTGGCTGTTTCGTTTGCTACAAGAAGAGTTTTCTTAAGGTCAAAACAGATCAGTCCGTCGGCGCCGTTTTCAAGAACGTTTTCCGCAATGTCTCCCGTGATATGATAGAGTCTCGTCCTGTGAGCTATGAACAGGAACACGATCTCGGCGAGTACAAATGAAGCGGGTGTAAATTCGATATCTTTAGTGATCGCACGTCCGCCGAAGAATGAAAAGACGGATATGAACATACATATGGACAGGGCGTAGATATTTTTTATCGAGGCCTCGGGCTTTTTAAGATGCCCGTAAATGAGAGCCCATATGGTTGCGATCATGTAAACGACGATCATGACATAGAACACCGTATGGATGGGACCGTACTCTTTTAAAAGAACGGTGACGCCATGATGCTTTTCTATCCAAGCCGATTTATAGAAAAGACCGTTATATCCGACGGTGAGTGTACTTAAAAATATGGCTGTTGAAAGACTGAACAGGGCAACCCGGACATAAGGTTTCAGTTCAATGTGGCAAAGGTCGCAAACGATGAGCATTGCGAACAACTGTAAAAAGCTTCCGCCAAGATAAACAAATTCATTGGCAAGGACGGCTTCTCTTACGGTTTCCGCAGCGGCCATTTTGATATATCCCAAAAGATCGAGCGGTACCAGGATAAAAAAGATTGCAAAGTCGATGTCTATCCTAAGCTGCCATCTCAGAGACAGGAACAGCAGAAAGATTATCGATAAAACAAAAAGAGTGTTGTAATATGTCAGTATCATATGCGAACCTTTTATAAACTTAATGAGTGTCAAATAGATATTCTATCATGTTTTTAATGAAAATACTAATATAGATAAGAACGGATCGTTTCGGACCGGACGGCGGTCGAGGAGGGAAAATGGAAAGAGAGAAGATCATAGTTATCGATTTCGGAGGGCAGTACAATCAGCTTATTGCCAGACGTGTCAGGGAGTGCAATGTCTACTGCGAGATCTACTCGTATAAGACAGATATCGAAAAGATCAAACAGCTTTCTCCCAAGGGAATTATCCTGACCGGCGGACCAAGCAGCTGTTATGAAGAAAATGCCGCAACCTGTTCACCCGATCTTTTCAAGCTTGATATACCGGTACTAGGTCTTTGCTACGGCGCCCAGCTCATGCAGCTTTTATTGGGCGGCAAGGTTGAAAGGGCTACTGAACGCGAGTACGGAAAGACCGATATAAACGTTGACAACTCGTCGGCTTTGTTTGCGGGTGTTCCGGAAAAAACCACCTGCTGGATGAGTCATTTTGACTATATTTCAAAGATCGCCCCCGGATTTAAGGTGATAGCTACTTCAGCCAATTGTCCGGCTGCTGCGGTCGAAAATCCATCGGAAGGCCTTTACGGGATACAGTTCCATCCCGAAGTGCTCCATACTCCGGAAGGTACGAAGATGCTTTACAATTTCGTAAGAAATATCTGCGGATGCGCCGGCGACTGGAGAATGGATTCCTTTGTTGATGAGAGTATCGAAAGATTAAGGGCGCACATAGGAAACGGAAAGGTTCTCTGCGCTCTCTCAGGAGGTGTTGATTCCTCCGTTGCCGCGGTCCTTCTATCAAGAGCTGTCGGTAAACAACTTACGTGTGTTTTTGTTGATCACGGTCTTCTAAGGAAAAATGAAGCCGATGAAGTGGAAGAGATATTCGGACCCGCCGGATCTTACGATCTTAATTTTGTCAGGGTCAATGCTGCCGACAGGTTCTATATCAAACTTGCCGGTGTCGAAGAACCCGAGATGAAGCGAAAGATCATCGGTGAGGAATTCATACGTGTTTTCGAGGAAGAAGCAAAAAAGATAGGAAGTGTCGATTTCCTCGTACAGGGTACAATATATCCCGATGTCGTGGAAAGCGGACTCGGCGGAGAATCCGCTGTGATAAAGTCCCATCATAATGTGGGCGGACTTCCCGACTACGTGGATTTTAAAGAGATAATAGAGCCGCTCCGGAACCTTTTCAAAGACGAAGTAAGGAAGGCCGGACTTGAACTCGGGATACCGGAAAAACTGGTGTTCAGACAGCCTTTCCCCGGACCCGGTCTGGGTGTCCGGATCATAGGTGATATCACAGCCGAGAAAGTCAGGATGGTTCAGGATGCCGATGCTATCTACCGCGAGGAGGTGGATAAGGCTGCCGCAGAATATAAAAATGCTAACGGCACAGAACCTGACTGGATGCCGAATCAGTATTTTGCCGCCCTTACCAATATGCGTTCGGTCGGTGTCATGGGTGATGAAAGAACGTTTGATTATGCGATCGCGCTAAGGGCAGTAAAAACCATTGATTTCATGACGGCCGAAAGCGCGAGGATACCGTGGGATGTGCTTGATACCGTTATGAGCCGTATCATAAATGAGGTCCGCGGAGTAAATCGCTGCCTGGTTGACATAACATCAAAGCCACCCGGAACCATAGAGCTTGAATAATACATTTGTGCTATCCCGTTCATCTGGTACATATAGTGATAAATGATTGCAGGTAATCCGCGTGATTGCCTGCAGTTTTTTATATTCAGATAAAAATGTACACAAATATTTATGTTGATTTTAATTGCATCATCGAGATTGCAACTACATCATTTCGGGACAAATGATGTAGTTGATGTTGACAATGTGTATATTGAATGATAGCATTAAATTGCATCATATACACGATTTTGAGTAAGTTGATGTATAAATGAGGATATTAAAATGAGAACATTTGATTATAGTAATAAATGGGAAAAACTTTTAACTCCTGATATAGTAGCTCTTCT
>JAIKZO010000028.1 GCA_024682115.1 Lachnospiraceae bacterium | reverse complement strand
TGAAGAAGGAGTAAAGCTGGTCCTTAAGGCACTTGAGGATGCCAAGGGAGGAGAGACCTTCATAAGCAAGATCCCTTCGTTCAAGATAACTGACCTGGCAAAGGCCATGCTTCCGGATTGTGAGATGCCGGAGGTCGGAATCAGACCCGGTGAAAAACTCCATGAGATCATGGTCACAACCGAAGACTCGATGACAACTTATGAATATGATAAGCATTTCATCGTTTACCCGCAGATGGTATTCTCGGACAGACAGACCGTTCTTCCCGGTGGAAAGAAGGTCGAGGACGGATTCTCTTATTCTTCGGGAAACAATACGGAATGGCTCACGGTAGAAGATATACAAAGACTTCTTAAGGACGTGGACCTCGAACACTGACGTCTTTTGGCCGTACGTACGATCACGGAACGTACGGGATCTGTAAGGAGGGCATAAATGAATTACGAACAGGCAAAAGCAAAACTTGAAGCGATAGGGCAGACACAGCTCCTTAAATACTATGATGAACTGGATGACGCGGGAAAACAGGGTCTGATCGATCAGATCGAAGAGACCGATTTCGGCGTTGTGGATTCGATAAAAGTAAAAGATACGATGAACGTCAGGGGCGTGATCTCCCCGATAGGTTCCATGGAACTTTCCGAGATCGATGAGAAAGCCGATAAGTTCAGAGCCATCGGACTTGATGCGATCAAGAGGGGTGAGGTCGCTGCAGTGCTCCTTGCCGGCGGAATGGGAACAAGGCTCGGATCGGACGATCCGAAAGGAATGTACGATATCGGCCTTACAAAGCATGTATATATCTTCCAGCGTCTAATAGAAAACCTCATGGATGTTGTTAAGGAAGCAGGGGTATATATACCTTTGTTCGTTATGACATCGGAAAAGAATAATGATGCCACCGTGAATTTCTTCAAGACGATGAACTTCTTCGGATACGATCCTTCGCATATCAGCTTTTTCAAACAGGATATGGCTCCCGCTACGGATTATGAAGGACATGTGCTGCTTGAGGAAAAAGGCAGGATCGCGACATCTCCCAACGGAAATGCGGGATGGTTCATTTCGATGGATAAGGCAGGACTTGCCAAAAAGGCTAAGGAGCAGGGCATAAAGTGGATCAACATCTTTGCCGTGGATAATGTCCTTCAGAGAATAGCGGATCCCGTGTTCGTGGGTGCCGTGATCGACGGAGGATACGTTTCGGGAGCAAAGGTAGTCCGCAAGGTGGCAAAGGACGAAAAGGTCGGAGCTATGTGTCTTGAGGATGGTAAACCTTCTATCGTCGAATATTACGACATGACTCCTGAACTCATGGATGCCGTGAATGAAAAGGGAGATCCCGCATATAACTTCGGAGTCATCCTGAATTATCTGTTCAGCATCGATGAACTCTTTGCGATACTTGAAAAGAAGCTTCCGCTCCATGTCGTTGAAAAGAAGATTCCTTACCTTGACGAAAACGGACAGCTTGTCAAACCCGAATCTCCCAACGGCTACAAGTTCGAGCAGCTGGTACTCGATATGATACACCAGATGAAGAACTCACTTCCTTTTGAAGTGGTAAGGGAAAAAGAGTTTGCCCCGATCAAGAACAAAACGGGAGTCGATTCCGTTGAGAGCGCAAGGGAACTTTGCAAGCAAAACGGTATAGAACTTTAAGATAATGCCGCTCGCGGCAGTGAAATCAGGATATGAAAAAGACCGGCACCATATGGGTGGCCGGTCTTTTCCGTTGTTCTTTTTCATCAATTCTCTTCTATAGAATTCATACTTATGATCTCTTCGTTCAATGAGAGCATCTTATCATCAAGCGCCGCTACCATCTTGGCGCAGATCGCCAGGTCGTTCTTGATGTTCTCGGGGGCGTTTCCTTCGAATTTATAATGGATTTTGTGCTCCAGGCTGGCCCAGAAGTCCATCGCAACGGTTCTTATCTGAACCTCAACCTTGGTATCGACGATCCTGTCGGAAAGGTATACGGGAACGGTGATGTTCATGTGATAACTTCTGTAACCGCTCTCCTTGGGTGTGGTGATGTAGTCCTTGATGGACTGAACCTTGATGTCCGACTGGTTGGCTATCATATCGGCTATCTTATATATATCGGAGGTAAAAGAACAGATGATCCTGATACCTGCGATGTCGCCTACGTGTTCGATCATGTTGGGTATCGTTGAATCAAGCCCTTTTCTCTTGAGCTTTTTAACGATACTCTCCGATGTCTTGAGACGACACTTTATATGTTCTATTGGATTGTAACGATGTACGTGCTGGAACTCATCGTTTAGGATCTCAAGCTTTGTCTGCATCTGTTTCAGTGCAGAACTGTATATGAGCATGACCTCGGTCCAGTAATTGACATCGTAATCCTTATCGGTACGAATTATATCCAATGATGTAACCCCTTATAGAAAATCTGATACCATTATACCATACAATACGGTAAAAATGTTGAGTTTATGCTTTTTTAATACATTACGGACAGGGCTTTTTTAAGCCGGCCGTATCGTGATAGAATAATGATATGTTCAGACTGTGGGCGAAGGAATTCAAAGACAACAGAATGCTGAGGGATACGACGGTAAGCGATGACAGGGATGATACGAGGACGCATAAGATCTTCGATGCCGTTTCAAAAGTATGCGTCGAATTTGACCTCGGAAATCCGATCTGGCTCGATCAGAACGTAAAGGATTTCAAACGGACATCAAAATGCAGGTTCACTTCCGATTCGTTCATCGAGGGAATAGATTTTGACTATCTGGAGATACAGGTCATAGAAGAAGATTGACCGGGGGCCTGCGGGACGCCCGGTGATGCGCATGCCGAAAACCGCCCCATAAAATGAGGAGTGCCCGGATACATTTCTGCACCCGGGCTATTATGAAAAAATTTATCTATGTGTGATTTAAAATCACTACCTTCTCTCTTGTCGATATAGTTATCATATTCTAACAATATGAACATAATATGAACAAAATTTAAAGATATGGTTAATACTGACTATGCATGTCAAATATTTGGCCGATATTTTGTGCAATATTACCAAAAGTTGTCATATTATTACAAATATGTTAAAATCAATCGGGTGAATTTGTAACCGTTACGGAGGTTTCTGATGGATAATTTCATGGAAAGGATCACAAACAGATTTTCTGCAAATGATATTATCAGGGCAAATCTGCAGGCCGACGCCGATGAACTTGACGGCGCCAAGGAGCAGCTTGCCGTTTTTGAAGATCAGATGGAAAAGGTAGACACAGCCCTTTCGGACCTTCGACAGATAAATCTCAAGAATATCGAGACAGCCCAGGAAATAAGCAATATGACCAAGGATTCCACCGAAAGGATCAATAAGGCCTTTTCGGACATGCAGACGGAATCGGTCTCAAGGATAAAGGAAACTTCAGATCTTTCGATAGCCGGGATCAACAAGACGGTCGAAGAAAGTCTTGCCAAGATATCGGAGATCCAGAACGACGATATCGAAAAGAGCGTTAAGGACGGAATAAACGAGATAATCGAAAAACTCGGAGAGATGAGGAGCCAGATGGAAGAAGCTTCTCATATAGATCATGTAAAGATATATCGTAATGTGCAGGCTTCGTTCGTGGAAGAACTCAGTAAGCAGGCTACGGAGATCAAAGCAGAGACGCGCAAAAAAGGAGCGATAATTCCGCTTCTTATCATCACGATGATCGCTTCTCTTGGATCGCTTGCCGTTACCGTCCTGCACATATTAGGGATTTTATAGATTTATATGCACTTATCATGTCATTACAAGAGATTAAGGATAAGGAGACTGACAGTTGCAGTTATCGTTGCCGCTATCGGTCTTTTTTTCGTGCCGGTATTTACCAGGTATATCAAACCCGAAAACAACATGTTCACGGTCAGCGTTAACGGGACATATGTGGGGACCACTTCTTCGGTGGAGGCAGCCAAGCACTGTTACCTTGAAGCGCGCAGAAACGTCAATGCCCTGACAGATAACCTGACGTTCATCGATGCGGCGTATTCATTTGAAGGTAAAGCTGTTGATTGGGGCAGGGTAGATTCTGACAAGGATGTCATTTTGAACATGGAAAACATTCTTCGCCAGTCTGTCATCTCGGATCTTTCGAATGCATTTGAAGTAAAGATAAACGGATACATCATAGACCTTGCGAGCGAGGAAGAAGTCTTAAAGATGCTCAACGCTTCGATCGAAAAGTATGACGAGAACAGGATCTACAACGTTGTACTTGAACCCGATGCGAACAGAGAACTCCCGGTCCTTTCGGCTTCGCTGAGTACAGGTGAGGAGATCGCTGCGATAGAAGAGGTTCAAAAGACCGGAAGCCTGATGGCGGGTATAGATCTTACATGCGAACTCATCGCACAGGAAGCGGAACCGGAGATCGAAAAAAGACCGGAAGACTACGAACTCGGATTGATCTCCATGAAATTCGGAGACAAGGTCGAGGTGGCCGAGGTGTATATAGATCCGAAGGACCTTACCCCGCTTGATTCCGCGATAGAGGAAGTCACAAAAGAAGAAGCAAAGAGCGATATATATAAGGTAGTTTCCGGAGATACTCTTTCGGGCATAGCCATAAAGGTTGATGTCCCGATGGAAGATCTTATCGCGATGAACGATTTTCTTGAAGATCAGAATTCGATGATAAGACCCGATGATGAGATCATCTATTCGGTTCCCGAACCGAAGCTTTCCATAGTAAGAACACAGAGAATGTACTATGAAGAAACCTACGACCTTCCGGTTGTCGTGCATGAAAGGGATGACTGGTATACATCCGATGTGGAAGTGCTGGTCCAGCCTTCGGCAGGTTTCCACAAAGTTGTATCGGATATCGTATTTGAAAACAGCAGAGAGGTCAGCGTAACGGAGATAGCCGAGGATGTCACTTTTGCTCCGGTGGCAAAAGAGATAATGCGCGGAACGAAGATACCTCCTACATATATCAAGCCTATCTACGGCGGAAGGATGACTTCCGGATTCGGTCCGAGAAGACGTCCGACAAAGGGTGCAAGCTCTTATCATAAGGGAATTGACTGGGCGACTCCTGTCGGAACCGCAGTCTATGCTTCCTGCGGAGGAACCGTTGCCAAAGCCGGATGGGGAAGCGGATACGGATACGTTGTATATATCAACCATCCCGACGGAAGACAGACCAGGTACGGACACCTGAGCAAGGTTTTGGTATCTGCCGGACAGACGGTATCGCAGGGCCAGAAGATAGCCCTCAGCGGAAATACCGGTGTAAGTACGGGACCGCATATCCATTTCGAGATCCTGATAGGCGGCAGTCAGGTCAATCCGCTTAAGTATATAGGCCAGTAGAAACATATGTTTGTCTTTACAATAATGCCTGCAGGCTATATAATTAGGTGATGCTTTGGGGTTTAGAGCATATATTGTATTTGGGATTTTTTCTACACAATATGTTGTATTTTGACATATTGAATTATTCGATAGAACCGTTCGATCTAAGAGGTTAAAATGGAACAGTATGCAGTAAAGGGTGGAAATCCCCTGGTCGGCGAAGTTGAGATAGGCGGTGCAAAGAACGCTGCACTGGGTATTCTCGCTGCTGCGATCATGACGGATGACACCTGCGTGATCGATAATATCCCCGATGTAAGGGATACGAATGTCATGCTTCAGGCAATAGAGAGCATAGGTGCTCATGTTGCCAAGAAGGACAGACACACATGTGAGATCTCGGGTCGCAATATCGTGGACCACACCATAGACAATGATTATATTAAGAAGATAAGAGCTTCCTATTATCTTTTGGGAGCGCTTCTCGGAAAGTATAAGAAGGCAAGGGTGTCATTACCCGGAGGATGCAATATCGGTTTAAGACCGATCGACCAGCACATCAAGGGATTCAAGGCACTCGGAGCCACTGTCAGGATCGAACACGGCATGATCGTTGCCGAAGCTGATTCCCTTAGAGGAGCACATATCTACCTTGATGTCGTTTCCGTCGGAGCTACGATAAACCTGATGCTCGCTTCGGTAATGGCAGAAGGCACTACCATACTTGAGAATGCGGCAAAGGAACCTCACGTGGTTGATGTGGCCAACTTCCTCAATACAATGGGAGCCAGCATCAAGGGAGCAGGTACAGATGTTATCCGTATCAAGGGTGTACAGAGACTGCACGGAACGAACTACACGATCATTCCCGACCAGATAGAAGCCGGAACGTTCATGTTCGCAGCCGCACTTACAAAGGGAGATGTTACCGTAAAGAATGTCATCCCCAAACACCTTGAGTCGATAAGCGCCAAGCTTGAGGAACTCGGATGCCAGGTAGAGGAATCCGATGATGCGGTAAGGGTCGTAGCAACCAGACAGCTTAACCACACACATGTTAAAACACTTCCTTATCCCGGATTCCCGACGGACATGCAGCCGCAGATCACGGTTGCGTTGGGACTTTCAAAGGGAACATCGATAGTGACCGAGAGTATTTTCGAGAACAGGTTCAAGTATGTCGATGAGCTCACCAGAATGGGAGCGAGCATAAAGGTTGAAGGAAATACCGCCATAATAGACGGTGTCAGCAAATATACCGGAGCGAGCATAAGTGCACCGGATCTGAGGGCCGGAGCGGCGCTCGTGATAGCGGCTTTGGCTGCCGACGGAGTGACTGTCATAGACGACGTGAGATTCATTCAGAGGGGTTATGAAGATTTTCATTTAAAATTACAGTCACTTGGTGGTATAATAGAACTTGTAGATTCAGAGAAGGAATTACAGAAGTTCAGACTTAAGACGGGATGATCGTTCTGTAGACAAGATAAACGGGGTTATATGAAGAGAATAGGAACATCGAACTTAACACCCGGTATGGTGACGGCTGAGGATATTTATAACTATAATAACCAGCTGATCATACCCAAGGGCCTTGTACTTGATGACAAGACCATAGCGAAGCTCGATTATTATTCGATACTTTCGGTACGTATAGAAGACGAAAAGGTCAACATCAATCCTGAGGGATTGGCATACAGCCGTACCTATTCCGAAAAGATCAAAGCCAGTCCGGAGTTTGTCAGATTCAAGGCCGAATTTGACAAGGATGTTGAAAGCTTTAAAAATGTCATTAACGATGTGGTCATGAAGGGATCACCGCTTGATATAGACAAGCTCATGAACCACACTCTCAATATTCTTGATATAGGCGCTACCACGCCCAATCTTCTTGATATGCTCCACTGCATGAGAGAATATGATGATGCCACCTACATTCACAGCATGAATGTTGCTTTGATATGCAATATCATGGCCAGATGGCTGAGAATGCCCGATGAAGCCGTATGCAAAGCTACGGTTGCCGGACTTCTGCATGATATAGGAAAGACTCAGATCCCCGATGATATCATCAGGAAACCTGCAAAGCTTACTCCGCAGGAATACTCTATAATAAAGCGTCATCCCCAGGCAGGATACGAGATCCTCAAAAAGTCGGATATAGATCCCGATGTCTTAAATGCGGTGCTCATGCATCATGAAAGATTTGACGGAACCGGATATCCTCTCGGACTTAACGGACCTCAGATCCCCACATATGCAAGGATGGTTTCCATTGCAGATGTTTATGATGCGATGACATCAGCCAGAGTTTACAGAGGACCTCTCTGCCCGTTCAAGACGATCGAAGTTTTCGAAGAAGAAGGTCTTCAGAAATACGATCCTCAGTTCATCATGACGTTCCTTGAGAACGTGGTAAACACTTACCTGCTCAACAGCGTAAGACTTTCAAACGGTGAAAGAGGAACCATCGTTTATATCAACAAGGATCACCTTTCAGCACCTACGATAAGGACCGACAGTGACTTCGTCGATCTGAGCCACAGACGCGATCTCAGCATCGAGGCCATTATCTGACGAAGGTTTGATATTGTCTATTGACAAGACAGGTCTTATCCGTTAATCTGTTATTCAGATATGAAATATTAAATCTGCATATTGTGTTTCTCTTATTCAGAGTGGTGGAGATACATAGGATCTGTGAAGCCACGGCAACCCCTTTTGGAAGGTGCCAACCTGAGCGAGTAATTCGAACAATAAGAGGATTAAGTATCGATTATCGATGTTGCTTGTCCGCTTATTAAAGCGGACTTTTTCATTGCAGAGAAATTTTTATCTCTGTGGACATTCAGTTTCTTAGAAAAGGAGAAGAAGATGGAAAAAAGATTATTTACTTCTGAATCAGTTACGGAAGGACATCCCGACAAAGTCTGCGATGCCATTTCCGATGCGATCCTCGATGCCTGCATGGAACAGGATCCGATGAGCCGTGTTGCATGCGAAACAGCATGCTGTACAGGATTTGTTCTCATAACGGGTGAGATCACGACAAACGCTTATGTTGATATGCAGAAGATCGTTCGTGATACCGTAAAGGAGATCGGTTACACAAAGTCCGAGTACGGATTTGACGGAAATACCTGTGCGGTATTCTGCGCTATAGACGAGCAGTCTTCCGATATAGCAATGGGTGTTGATAAGGCTCTTGAAGCTAAGGCCGGTGAGATCACAGATGATCTTAACACAGGTGCCGGAGACCAGGGTATGATGTTCGGTTATGCTACGAACGAGACTCCCGAGTATATGCCTTATCCTATCTCACTTGCTCATAAGCTTGCTCTTCAGCTTACAAAGGTTCGTAAGGACGGTACATTAAAGTATCTTCGTCCCGACGGAAAGAGCCAGGTTTCCGTAGAATACGATGAGAACGGCAAGCCCGTAAGACTCGAGGCGGTTGTTCTTTCTACGCAGCATGATGAAGATGTTACACAGGAACAGATTCATGAAGATATAAAGAAATACGTGTTCGATCCCGTTCTTCCCAAGGAACTCATTGATGCAGACACCAAGTTCTTCATCAATCCCACAGGAAGATTCGTTATCGGAGGACCTCACGGTGATGCAGGTCTTACGGGAAGAAAGATCATAGTTGACACCTACGGCGGATACGCTCGTCACGGCGGCGGCGCTTTCTCGGGAAAGGACTGCACAAAGGTTGACCGTTCGGCTGCATACGCTGCAAGATATGTTGCAAAGAACATTGTAGCAGCAGGACTTGCCGACAGATGTGAGATCCAGCTTTCATATGCCATCGGCGTTGCAAAGCCCACATCTATCATGGTAGATACGTTCGGAACAGGAAAGGTTTCGGATGAAGTACTCTTAAAGGCTATAAGAGAGAACTTCGACCTTCGTCCCGCCGGAATCATCAAGATGCTCGACCTCAGAAGACCCATCTACAAGCAGACAGCTGCTTACGGTCACTTCGGACGTAACGACCTTGATCTTCCCTGGGAGAAGACAGACAAGGCAGAAGCTCTTAAGAAGTACGCTTAAGGCTTTTAAGCAGGTTTCATAACATAAAGTATCAGAGCAGTATCCCTGCCGGTTATAATAGGGATACTGCTCTTTTCTTTCAGGGTATTTCAGACCGGATTCTTTACTGTTTGAGTTGTAGCGTTATCGGTTTTTATGTTAGAATAAAACAAACATACATTCGGGGAAAACAATGGCATTTACACACCTTCACGTCCACACGGAGTACTCTCTGCTGGACGGTTCCAACAAGATAAAAGAATATGTCAAGCGTGTCAAAGAACTGGGCATGAGCGCCGCGGCCATAACGGATCACGGCGTTATGTACGGTGTCATCGACTTTTACAAGATCTGTCTTGAAGAGGGCATAAAGCCCATCATCGGATGCGAGGTCTATGTTGCGCCGAATTCGAGATTTGACAAAGAACTTACGGGCGGTGAAGACAGATATCACCACCTTATCCTTCTTGCGGAGAACAATACGGGTTATGAGAACCTGATGAAGATAGTATCGCGCGGATTTACCGAAGGATATTACTACAGACCGCGTGTGGATAAGGAGGTCTTAAGGGAATTCCATGAAGGGCTCATATGTCTTTCCGCATGTCTTGCGGGTGAAGTTCCACGCTATATAACCAAAGGCTTTATCGAGGAAGCCAAAAAGTCCGTACTTGAACACCTTGAGATATTCGGAAGAGGCAATTATTTCCTTGAACTTCAGGATCACGGCATAGAGGAACAAAGGACCGTCAACATGGCTCTTGTTCAGATGTCCAGAGAGTTTGATATTCCTCTGGTATGTACGAACGACGTTCACTACACCTATGCCGATGATGTCAAGCCTCATGACATCCTGTTATGTATCCAGACAGGCAAAAGGCTTAAGGATGAGGACCGCATGCGATATGAGGGCGGTCAGTTCTACATAAAATCCGAAGACGAAATGCGTCTTTTGTTTCCGTACGCACCGGAGGCGATAGAAAACACACAGATGATCGCCGACCGCTGCAATGTATCGTTTGAGTTCCATGTGACAAAACTGCCTCACTTTGATGTTCCCGACGGATATGATTCATGGTCATATCTTAATGAACTTTGCCTTAACGGACTAAAGGAAAGATACGGCGATATTGACGGTATCATCCCCGGAGAGGACATGACATACGTTCAGAGGCTCGATTACGAACTTGACGTTATCCATACGATGGGCTTTGTCGATTATTTCCTCATCGTTTGGGATTTCATAAACTACGCAAAACAGAACGGTATCCCCGTAGGACCCGGGCGTGGTTCGGCGGCGGGTTCGATCGTAGCTTATTCGCTTAAGATCACAAATATAGATCCGATAAGATACAGCCTGCTGTTTGAGAGATTCCTTAATCCCGAACGTGTATCGATGCCGGATATAGATATAGACTTCTGTTACGAAAGAAGGCAGGAGGTCATAGACTACGTTTCGCGCAAATACGGTCCCGAAAAGGTCGTTCAGATAGTAACGTTCGGAACGCTGGCCGCACGCGGTGTCATAAGAGATGTCGGAAGGGTCATGGATATCCCGTACAGTTACGTGGATACCATAGCCAAGATGATCCCGAACGAGCTCAATATCACGATAGAAAAAGCATTGGCTATGAACCCCGAACTTCGCAAGACTTACGAGCAGGATCCCGAGGTCCGTGAGCTCATCGATATGTCAAGGAGACTCGAAGGACTTCCGAGACATACCTCGATGCATGCCGCCGGCGTGGTCATATGTTCACAGCCTGCGGAGGAACTCGTTCCACTCTCGAGAGGTGCGGACGGATCGATAACGACGCAGTTCACAATGACGACGATAGAAGAACTCGGACTTCTCAAGATGGATTTCCTGGGACTTCGGACACTTACGGTCATCAAGGATGCGATCGATCTTATCAAAAATGACACAGGCGTCACTATTGACATAGACAATATAGATTACAATGACGAAAAGGTCCTGAACTATATCGGTACCGGTAAGACGGACGGTATATTCCAGCTTGAATCCGGAGGGATGAGATCCTTCATGAAGGAGTTAAAGCCGCAGAACCTTGAAGATATCATAGCCGGGGTTTCTCTATACCGTCCCGGACCGATGGATTTCATCCCCGATTATATAAGGGGAAAGAATGAAGGAAAGGTTGAATACCTTTGCCCCGAGCTTGAGCCCATACTTTCGCCCACTTACGGGTGTATAGTCTATCAGGAGCAGGTAATGCAGATAGTAAGGGATCTCGGAGGCTATACGCTGGGACGTTCCGACCTCGTCCGCCGTGCCATGTCAAAGAAAAAGCAGTCGGTCATGGAAAAAGAGCGTAATAACTTTATCTACGGAAACGAGGATGAAGGAGTTCCCGGATGCATCTCCAAAGGCATATCCGAAGAAGTTGCCGGCAAGATCTATGACAAGATGATGGATTTTGCGAAGTATGCGTTCAATAAATCTCACGCGGCATGTTATGCGGTCGTAGCATATCAGACGGCATTCCTTAAATACTATTATCCGGTGGAGTTCATGGCCGCACTGATGACATCCGTCATCGAGAATTCGACAAAAGTCGCATCATATATCATGGTCTGCAAGAACATGGGGATCACCATCCTGCCTCCCGATATAAACAAGGGGCAGAGAAGCTTTTCTGTGGACAACGGATCTTTGCGCTATGCTCTCAGTGCGATAAAGGGTATCGGAGGCCATGTCATAGATTCGATAGTCGAGGAAAGAGAATCGAACGGAGAGTTTACGAGTCTCCGGGATTTCATTACCAGGACCTCGGATAAGGAAGTAAATAAAAAGGCGATAGAAAACTTCATAAAAGCCGGGGCGCTTGACAGTCTCGGAGGGACCCGCAAGCAGTTCATGGCAACCTATGCCAGGATGATCGATCATGCGACACGGGACAGGAAGAACAATATGACCGGCCAGATGAGCCTCTTTGATCTGGTGGAGGATGATGACAAAGAAGCTTTTGAGGTACAGCTTCCGGATATCGGAGAATATCCCAAGGATATGCTCCTGACCTTTGAAAAGGAAGTCCTCGGGATCTATGTCAGCGGACATCCGCTTGAAGAGGTTTTGGACCTCTGGGAAAAAGGCAAGACCAATACCACATCGGATTTCATTCTCGATGAGGAATCGGGAACTACCGTTGTCAGGGACAACAATACCGCGATCATAGGCGGCCTTATATCCGATAAGAAGATAAAATACACCAAGAACGATAAGGTTATGGCATTCCTTCAGATCGAGGACTTGGTGGGTACGGTCGAAGTCATAGTCTTCCCGAAGGATTACGAAAGATATTCCGACAAACTCGTGGAGGACGGAAAAGTATTCATAAGGGGAAGGGTCTCTCTGGAAGAAGATAAAGACGCAAAGCTCATCGCCGAATCCATAATCCCGTTTGAGGATGTTCCCAAAAAGCTCTGGATAAGATTTGCGGATATGGATTCCTTTACTTCCCGCGAACAGGAGCTTACGGATATCTTAAAGACTTCGGACGGCAGGGACAGCGTAGTGATCTACATCAACGATACCAAGCAGATAAAGCCTCTTCCGCCTTCGCTTTCGGTGAGCGTTGACGATGACCTTACGGGCGAACTTAAGGGACGCTACGGCGAAGACGCCGTCAGGATCACTTACGATACTTCACGGTTGTAATTACGGGAATAATACTCTAAAATATACACGTAATAATTCTTTCACACGAAGAGGATATCGATATGGCTGAGAGTAAGATCAAAACTATAGGTGTAATGACATCCGGCGGTGATGCACCCGGAATGAACGCGGCAATCAGAGCCGTAGTCAGAAAGGGTCTTGTTAACGGCGTCAAGGTTAAGGGAATAAAGAAAGGATATGCCGGACTTCTTAACGAAGAGATAGTCGACATGGAAAAGAAGGATGTTTCGGATACCATCCAGAGGGGCGGTACGATACTCGGAACAGCCAGATGTCCCGAATTCAAGGAAGACGAAGTCCAGGAAAAGGCAGCCGAGATCTGCAGGAACTACGGGATCGACGGAATAGTTGTCATCGGAGGCGACGGTTCTTACAGAGGAGCGCAGGCTCTTTCAAGACACGGGATAAACACGATCGGGATTCCCGGGACCATCGACCTTGATATCGCGTGCACGGACTACACCATCGGATTCGATACAGCCGTAAATACTGCAATGCAGGCCATCGATAAGGTACGTGATACATCAAGTTCCCATGAGAGATGTTCGATCATCGAGGTTATGGGAAGGAATGCCGGATATATCGCTCTCTGGTGCGGTGTCGCAAACGGAGCCGAGGATATTCTGCTTCCAGAAAAATATGATTTTAATGAGCAGATGATAATAAACAATATCATCAATAACCGTAAGAGAGGTAAGACTCACCACATAATCATCAATGCGGAAGGAATAGGGCATTCGACCTCTATGGCCAGACGTATCGAAGCCGCAACAGGCATCGAGACCAGAGCTACGATCCTCGGATACATGCAGCGAGGCGGTTCTCCGACCTGTAAGGACAGGTTCTATGCATCGATGATGGGAGCTTATGCGGCAGATCTTCTCTGTGATGGCAAGAGTAACAGGGTTGTCGGATACATGCACGGAGAGTTCTGTGATTTCGATATAGAAGAAGCGCTTTCAATGGAAAAGGGAATATCCGAGTACCAGTATCAGATAAGCAAGGAACTGTCTCTGTAATGATAACCAGCACGTCAAACGGCAGGATCAGGCATCTTGCGGAGCTTATGACCCGGAGCAGGACCAGGGTCGATGAATCCGTCTTTGTCTGCGAAGGCATAAGGATGTTCGAAGAAGCGCCTGCCCGGTCGATCAAAGAAGTATATATTGAAGATAAAGTTTATGATGAAATGGAGGAGTCCTTTTTAAAGACTCCTTCAAATCGTCTGGGGAGAGCTTTTTCCAAGGTCCGCGAACTTGAAGGGAGCGGGGTCAGCGTTGAGAAAGTCAGCGACAGTGTCATAAAAAAGCTTTCCGATACAAAGACACCACAGGGTGTCATATTTGTCCTTGAGATGATCAGACACACTTATGAAGATCTCGGGCCCGGAAATATCCTGATACTTGAAAACATTCAGGACCCCGGAAATCTCGGTACGATGATAAGAACGGCCGAAGGTGCCGGAGCAGGCGGAGTCATCATGACGAAGGGGACAGTGGATATCTATAATCCCAAGACCATCCGTTCTACCATGGGATCGATGTTCAGGGTTCCGTTCATCTATACCGACGATATAGGCGGTATCATAGACCGGCTCAAAAAAGACGGAGTAAAAGTATATGCAGCCAGTCTTGAAGGCAGAAGATACTATGATGAGACAGATTATGAGGGAAGGAGCGCTTTTCTCATCGGAAACGAAGGAAACGGTCTTTCTGAAGAGATATGTGCACTTGCAGATGAACTCATAAAGATCCCGATGGAGGGAGAACTCGAATCACTAAATGCTGCGGTCAGCGCGGCAATACTGATATATAATGCCAGGAAATCCTGATTAAAGCAGACAAGGAGGCAGCTATGGTTATAGGTTTTATTGGACTCGGAAATATGGCAAAGGCCATGATAAGCGGTATTCTCGGTAAGGGGATCGTTGCTCCTGAGCAGATGATCGGATCTGCCAGAACGCAGGAAACCTGCGACCGTGTCAGCAAGGAATTCGGGATAGAGACGACGACCGACAATGTCAAGGTCGCCAATATGGCCGATATTCTTTTTCTTGCGATAAAACCCCAGATGTTCCGCAGCGTTGTGCCCGGTCTTAAGGGTGTGACCAAGGATAATGCCATGATAGTCAGCATCGCCGCAGGAAAGAGCATTGACGATATCGAAAATATGCTGGGCGACGGTCTTAAGGTGGTACGCCTCATGCCCAATACTCCCGCCATGGTGAATCAGGGCTGTACGGCCATATGTGCCAATGAAAAAGTCGAGAGCAAGGATCTAGACCTTATAGTAAAGATATGCGATTCCTTCGGAGAATCGGAGATAATAGACGAGAAACTCATGGATGCCTTCTGTGCCGTTGCGGGCAGCTCGCCGGCATATGTCTTCATGTATATGGAGGCTCTTGCGGATGCGGCTGTAAAAGCCGGTATACCCAGAGACAAGGCATACAAGTTCGCAGCGTGTTCAACAATGGGTTCGGCCAAGCTCATGCTTGAGACAGGTAAGCACCCCGGAGTTTTAAAGGACATGGTCTGCTCGCCCGGCGGAACTACGATAGAAGCCGTCAGAGTGCTTGAAAACATGGGATTTCGCTCTGCGGTAATGGAAGCCGTGGAGGCCTGTATCGAAAGATCGAAGGAACTTTAGGTAAAAGGGCTTTTTAGTTGACAATAACTTCAAATATAGAATATTTTTACGTTTGCCAAAGATAAAAGAAAGACCATGATTTAGCCAAATTTGACAACTTTTTACAAATTTGTTAACATGGGTAATGGTTTACGTAAGTTTCCATATTGAGGTATGCAATGAACAAGCTTAAGAATCGGCTGATCGCCGGATCGCTCCTTTTAGCGGTCGGTTTCGTATCGGTGGCAGCCGAGAGCGTTGCAGCTTTAGCACTGGAGAAGGATCATGACTTTCCTTCTGCGGGCGCCGCAACATTGCTCAACCTCTCCGGTAACGGCGATGAAGTCGGTACTGAGTCGGATGAACCGGAGGAGAAACTGAATATTACCGATAAGTTTAATCAGGAAGAAGAGCGTATTATGTCTGAGTTGGCGATGGCCAATGTCACTAATACGCTTAATGTGCGTGAGGAGGCTTCCGAAGATTCAGATAAGGTCGGATATCTTTACAGAGACTGCGGCGGAACGATCCTTGAGCGGAAGGACGGATGGACCAAGATACGTTCGGGTGCCCTGACGGGATGGTGTTCGGATGAATATCTTCTTTTCGGGGATGAGGCCGTTGAAATGGCAAGAGACGTCGGCAGATGGCTTGTCACGCTTGATTCCGAAGCCGTAAGGGTAAGGACCGAGCCGAGCACCGATGCCGATATCATGGCACTTCTCGCAAAAGGAGATTATGCCGATTTCGTCGAGATAATAAACGATGACTGGATCAGTGTTGATTACGGCGGAGATCTCGGATACATCAATACAGCGTATATAAACATCTCGCTTCATATAGACGCAGGTGAAACGGTCGAGGCCGTAAAGATGCGTCAGGCCATCGAAGAAGAAATGAAGCGTAAAGCGGCCGAAGAGGAAAATGCCAGGTTGCAAGCCGAGTTTGCAAAGGAAAGAAAGAAGAACCGCGGCGCGGTTGCGGCTGATGCAGATGAATTAAGGCTTCTCGGAGCGCTCATATACTGTGAGGCGGGAAATCAGACTTATGACGGAATGGTCGCTGTCGGAGCGGTAGTTATGAACAGAGTTAAATCTCCCGCATATCCGAATACGATCTACTCCGTAATATATGCATCCGGCCAGTTCTCACCCGCCATGTCGGGTAAGGTCGCAACGGTATATCTCAACGGAGTTCCGGAGACATGCCTTATGGCAGCGGCAGCAGCGATAAACGGTGAAACGACCGTAGGTGCGGCGACTCACTTCAGAAGAAATAACGGACACGAAGGATATGTGCTCGGAGATCACGTATTCTGGTAAACGGAGGATAGAATGGTAAATCTTAAAGGAAGAAGTTTTTTAAAGCTCCTTGATTTTACACCCGAGGAGATATTATATCTGGTGGATCTGGCATCCCAGCTCAAGGACAACAAGAAAAAAGGCATCCCTACGACCAGTATGCATGCCGGAAAGAACGTTGCCCTCATTTTTGAAAAGACGAGCACGAGGACACGCTGCTCTTTTGAAGTTGCTGCTCATGACCTCGGAATGGGAACGACTTATCTTGACCCCAAAGCATCTCAGATCGGCAAAAAGGAATCGATCGTCGATACCGCCAAGGTGCTCGGAAGCATGTTTGAAGGTATCGAATACAGAGGGTTCGAGCAGACGATAGTCGAAGACCTTGCCAAATATTCGGGTGTTCCCGTATGGAACGGACTTACAAACGAATTTCATCCCACCCAGATGCTTGCCGATGTTCTCACGATAAGAGAAAAGCTCGGAAGGATAAAGGGCATCAATCTCACGTACATGGGCGATGCAAGATACAACATGGGTAATTCGCTCATGGTCGTATGTGCAAAACTCGGAATGAACTTTACCGCATGCACGGATAAAAGATACTTCCCCGAAAAGGAACTTGTGGATACCTGTCTTAAGATAGCGGAACAGACCGGTGCTTCGATAAGGCTTACCGAGTCGGTTGAAGAAGGAACTAAGGATGCCGATGTCATCTACACCGACGTCTGGGTATCTATGGGCGAGCCGGATGAAGTCTGGAAGGAAAGGATAGACGCACTCCTTCCCTATCAGGTAAACGCACAGGCAATGGCCAATGCAAAGAAGGAATGTATCTTTATGCACTGCCTTCCCGCTTTCCATGATCTTAATACCGAAGTCGGAAGAGAAGTATACGAAAAGTTCGGTCTTTCGGAGCTTGAGGTCACGGATGAAGTATTCAACGGTCCTCAGTCTGTGGTTTTTGACGAAGCGGAAAACCGCATGCATACGATAAAAGCCGTAATGGCGGCTACACTTTGATAAGGATCTTTGCCGGAATAAGTAAGTGGGAAAAAAAGAAGACGATAAGGTAATTTGCGGAGCAAATGCCTACGATAAAAAGTATTATTTCAATTCAAGATACGATAAGATACCGGATTCCATAAAGGAAGAGCTTCACGTTATATGCGTGCTCTTTACCGAAGAGATCGGCGGAATATTCACCATTGAGTTCGAGGAAGACGGTACCGTTTCAATGCGTACGGAATACGCTCCCGAGGATTATCTTTACGATGAGATAGGCTCGGGGCTTCTTATAGGCGAAATAAGGCGCAAGAGACAGGAACTCTTTGAAACCTTAAGCCTTTATTACAGAGCTATGTTCCTCAATGAGGATGTATCTAAACTGCTGGACGGAGAATGATGATATGCTGCTTACGATCGATGTGGGAAATACCAATATAACATTCGGTGTTTATGACGGGAAAAAGATCGCCGCTTCTTTCAGGATGATGTCAAAGACCGAAAGGACTTCCGATGAATACGGGATGCACATCCGCTCGCTTTTATCCGACAACGGGATAAACAGCGGTAACATAAACGGAGTCATAATCGCTTCGGTCGTTCCGGGCGTTATGTATTCGCTTACAAGTGCAGTCATAAAATACCTTGACTGTGAACCTATGATAGTCGCACCCGGGATAAAGACAGGCATCAAGATAGCGACTCCGAATCCGCGCGAGATAGGAGCCGACAGGATAGTTGATGCGGTAGGAGCATTCGAAAAGTACGGAGGCCCCGTGCTCGTTCTTGATTTCGGGACAGCCACGACCTACGACCTTATCAATGCGGACGGTGAGTTCGAGGCGGGTATCACTGCACCCGGTATAAAGATGTCGGCAAAAGCCCTCTGGGAGGATACCGCAAAACTGCCCGAGATAGAGATAATGAAGCCGAAGAGCATCCTTGCTCAGGATACGATCTCTTCAATGCAAGCCGGACTGGTTTACGGCCAGATCGGACAGACCGAATATATTATCGATCAGGTCAGGAAAGAATCCGGATATGACAACATGAAAGTTGTGGCAACAGGCGGACTTGGCGGGATCATTTTCAATGAGACGGACAAGATCGACGTCTATGACAAGGAACTTACACTTGAAGGGCTTCGCCTTATATATGAAAAGAATAAAGATAGGAACTCTGGAACTAAATAATAATTGCATTTTGGCACCGATGGCAGGAGTAACAGACCTGCCATTTCGTTTGTTGTGCAGCAGGATGGGCGCGGGAATGGTATGCATGGAGATGGTGAGTGCCAAAGCGATCCTGTATAACAACAAAAACACCGAAGAGATGCTTTCCGTGGACGAAGGGGAAAGACCGGCTTCACTTCAGCTTTTCGGCAGCGACCCCGATATCATCTCCGAGATCGCAAAAAGGATCGAGGATCGGAACTTCGATATCCTTGATATAAACATGGGATGTCCCGTACCCAAGATAGTCAATAACGGCGAAGGTTCGGCACTCATGAAGGATCCGGAGCTCGTAAGGAAGATAGTGACAAAGACCGCCAAGGCGATAAAAAAACCGGTTACGGTAAAGATAAGAAAAGGTTTTGACGATGAACACGTAAACGCGGTAGAGATAGCAAAAATAGCGGAAGATTCCGGTGTGGCCGCGATCACGGTACACGGACGGACCAGGCAGCAGTATTACGAAGGAAAGGCTGACTGGGAGATAATCGCCAAGGTAAAAGAAGCCGTATCCATCCCCGTTATAGGAAACGGGGATATAACAGACGGTCCTTCGGCAGAGAGGATGCTTAAGGAAACCGGAGTCGACGGTTTCATGATAGGAAGAGCCGCGAGGGGAAATCCGTGGATATTCAAGGAGATCCCTTATTATCTTGAGAACGGAAAAACAATGGAAAGGCCGTCGCTTGACGAGATCATCGATACGATCATCGAGCATGCCTCGAAACTGACGGAAGTAAAGGGCGAATACATCGCTGTACGTGAGATGAGGCGTCACATCGGCTACTACACGGCGGGTCTTAAGAATTCGGCCGCGATGAGGCGGGATGTGAACCTTATCGAAGACTATGACAGTCTGCTCAAATTCCTTGACAATATAAGGTCAAACAGGTACACTAGTAGCGGCCGCTAGGCCGTGCAAAAAACATTCTCATTGAAGGAAGGACACGAAAATGCAGGAACAACAAGAACAGAAAAATATCATTACCTACAAAGGTCTTCAGGAATACGAAGACGAGCTTCACGAGCTTAAAGTAAACAGACGCCGTGAAGTTGCGCAGAAGATAAAGGAGGCCAGAGAGCAGGGCGACCTCTCCGAGAATGCCGAATACGATGCGGCTATGGACGAGCAGCGTGATATCGAGGCCAGGATCGAACAGATTGAAAAGATCTTAAAGAACGTCGAAGTCGTTGACGAGGACGAGATCGATACGAATGTTGTAAGCGTAGGCTGCCGTGTCAAGATAAGAGACGTTGAACTTAAGGAAGACCAGGAATACAAGATCGTCGGTTCAACGGAGGCCAATTCGTTAAAGGGTAAGATCTCAAACGAGTCTCCCGTCGGTAAGGCTCTTATCGGCAAGAAAGTAAAAGATACGGTTTCGGTAGAAACTCCTGCAGGTGTCATTAAATATAAAGTTTTAGAGATTCAGAAGGCAAATTAAGATATATGGCAGAAAACAATCAGAACAATCAGGGAAATAAGGCGGAGCAGGTTCAGGATATAAACCAGCTTCTTAAAGTGCGCCGTGAAAAGTTGAAGAATCTTCAGGATGCGGGCAAGGATCCCTTTGTGATCACAAAGTACGACCAGACGCATCATACCGATGAAGCCAAAGCTCTTTATGAGAAACTTGAAAAAGAGCTGATAGGTGACCGTCCCGTTCCCAACGTTGACGGCCTTGACGAGGCTGCAGCAAGGGAAGTCAAGAAGAACGATTACAATGAGCGCAGAGCAATAATGGATGCACATCCTATCAGTGTCTCCATCGCCGGACGCCAGATGTTCAAAAGAGTCATGGGTAAGGCATCGTTTTGTAATATCCGTGATCTTAAGGGAGACATCCAGGCTTATGTCTCAAGAGATGCTGTCGGTGAAGAATCGTATGCCGAATTCAAGAAGTCTGATATAGGTGATATATACGGGATCAAGGGATATGTGTTCCGTACGATGACAGGAGAGATCTCGGTGCATGCCGAGGAGATCACTCTTCTTAGTAAGAGCCTCCAGATCCTTCCTGAGAAGTTCCACGGACTTACCGATACCGATATGCGTTATCGTCAGAGATACGTTGACCTTATCATGAACGCCGAGAGTAAGGAAGTGTTCGTTAAGCGTTCAAAGATAATACATGAGATCAGAAGCTTCCTGGCCGGAAGGGATTTCATGGAAGTTGAGACACCGACACTTGTATCAAATGCCGGCGGAGCAGCAGCCAGACCTTTCGAGACGCATTACAATGCCCTTGATGAGGATGTAAAGCTTCGTATCTCTTTGGAGCTTTATCTTAAGAGACTCATAGTCGGAGGCCTTGAGAGAGTATTTGAGATAGGAAGAGTTTACAGGAACGAAGGTGTTGATACACGTCATAATCCCGAGTTCACACTCATGGAGCTCTATCAGGCATATACCGATTATGAAGGAATGATGGAACTTACCGAGACCATGTTCAGATATCTTGCCGAAAAGGTATGCGGAGGCACAAAGATCACATACCAGGGCAAGGAGATCGACCTCGGCAAGCCTTTTGCAAGGATGACCATGACGGAAGCCGTTAAGAAGTATTCAGGGATCGATTTTGATGATCCTTCCGTTGTTCCGGATGATGAGGCGGCCAAGAAACTTGCAAAAGAAAAACATATAGAATTTGAAGATTATCATAAAAAGGGAGATATCCTCAATCTCTTCTTTGAAGAGTACTGTGAGGATGAACTGGTTCAGCCTACATTCATAATGGACCATCCCATCGAGATATCACCCCTTACCAAGAAAAAGCCTTCGGATCCTTCGAAGGTTGAGCGTTTCGAGCTCTTCATAAACGGATGGGAGATGTGTAACGCATACTCAGAGCTTAACGATCCCATCGACCAGCGCGAGAGATTCGCAGCTCAGGATGCAGCTGCGGCAGCAGGTGACGAAGAAGCTGAACACACCGATGAGGACTTCCTTAACGCGCTCGAGATCGGAATGCCCCCCACAGGCGGCATAGGCTACGGTATCGATCGTCTGGTAATGCTGCTCACAGACAGCCCCGCCATCCGTGATGTATTGCTCTTCCCGACTTTAAAAAGTGTTGACCGCTAAAACCCAGTGTTTATGCGGGTTGCAGACTTGGTAGAAACGAATTGACAGCAAATTGACATCAATCTTGTAAAGAATGATGAGTTGTTACAAAGAATCATAAGCTGTTGAGCGAAAATCAGCATAGTTATTAAGGACCCGTTGGGACCACTTTCTAGAAAGAAATTTCAGGAAGGTGGTCCTTTTTGCGTTATGAGACATTTGTACAAAAATCATTTTACAGGAGGAAAACAAAATGGATAACCAGTATTACGACATCGAGAGAAGAACAGCGATTAAGGAAGAGGCAAGATTATTTCGCCGTAAGTTTCTTACATATGAACAAGCAACGGTAATCTACAGCATTTCACATCGTAAACTAAGAGATCTTGCTGAGGCGGCTGGTGCTGTATATCGCATTAATGATGTAACTGTTCTTCTCAATAAAGAAATCTTGGATGAGTTTTTAGAGCAGTTTATCTAACATTGTTTATTGACAACTTACTTTAGGTGTATTAGAATCTTCATGTGACCATTATTTCAAAACGGTCACAATGGAGCGATTATATGCCGACCAGAGTTTTTACAGAAGAAGAAAAAAGTCAGATAAAGCTTACTATGCTTGAAGCGGGTTTCCCGTTACTTAAAAAGTATGGGATGACCCACACGACCATATCGAAAATTACGGAAGCTGCAGGCATAGCCAAGGGAACTTTCTATCATTTTTGGAAGAACAAGGAAAAATACATGGCAGACCTTATTCTGTATCACAGACAGAAGATGATTCCGGTTCTTATAAGTGAGGATGTTTTAAATGGGAAAAGGAAGCTTGGAGAGGAAGACGCCCGTAAGTATCTTCATGCTGTTGTAGATGAAGAGATAAGTATCTATCCGCATCTTACACTTGAGGATGAAGCAAAGCTTTTTAAGAATACAGATACTTTTGAACCTGACATTGAGAAGGAAAGTGCGATCACCGGTGAACTTCTAAGACATCTGGATAATGTCAGGAAAGATGTAAGTCTTCCCCTGATAGCCAATATGACAAAACTTCTGGTTATTGCATCAGAGTCAAGAGAGGAACTGCACGAAGCTGTATATAAGGAAACCATTGATACACTGGTTGACACGATATTAAATCTTATATTTGAAAGAGGATGAATAAATGATTAAAGAGAAGATAACGGAAGGTTTTTATGGTTGTTACTGGCCCTATGATGGGGCGGATG
>JAIKZO010000024.1 GCA_024682115.1 Lachnospiraceae bacterium | reverse complement strand
TAGTCATTCGTCCATACCCATCTTGTCATGGCGACTGCCACGTTATAGCTCGTATCATGTCCGAAGGCAATATATGAAGCAAATACATAATCACACCATGGTGCCATGAATGCAACGAGCGCCGTATAGATGACAATGGGTTTACTCATCGGTATTATCATCGTAAGGAATATCCTCGCACGGGACGCTCCGTCGATCCTTGCTGCCTCATCAAGAGCCTTCGGTATGGTATCAAAGAATCCTTTACAAACGTAATATCCCATTCCGGAACTCGCAACCGATACGAGGATCAATCCGGGAATGGCACCTGCCTGAGTGAGTCCGAACTGCTTTAACAGGAAGTACAGACAGATCATGGTAAGGAATCCGGGGAACATTCCGAGGATCAGCCAGAATCTCATAAGGAAAGTTCTTCCGTTAAACCTCATCCTGGATAATGCATAGCTGACACACAGTACCATTATCGTCTGGAAAAGAGAAATGAATACCGCAAGTATTATCGTGTTCTTATACCAGACAAGAAAATTTGTCTCTCCGGAGAATAGGAATTTATAGTTGTCCAGAGAAAAGTGCTTCGGGATTATATAGTTTACCATTCCACCGTATTCGACCATCGGATCATATGAGCGGAAGCTCTGCATGATAAGTCCGAAGAACGGGAACAGCCAGATGATGCTGATGATCACGAGTATTATATATGTTATGGCATTTCCTATATTCTTTTTAGTTTTCATTATTGGAAGCCCTCCTCATCTTTGACAGACGGCAGCATATTGTATACCACCAGGGATACTATAGCCGTGACAGCGAATACCATGATACCTATGACGGCAGCCATTCGGTAGTTGGTATTATTGACCGTCATCTTGTAAAGCCATGTGACGAGCAGGTCAGTCGACCCGGCTTTTTCTACCAGCTTCATTGATTGCGGCTGCCCCTGAGTCAACAGATAGATAACATTAAAGTTATTAAGGTTACCCGTAAATTGTGTAAGAAGGAAAGGTCCCGTAACAAACAGCATGTAAGGCAGCGTGATCGACTTAAACATCTGCAATCCGTTCGCGCCGTCGATCTTTGCACTTTCATAGAGGTCTTCGGGTATATTCATCAACAGACCGGTTGCGATGAGCATCATGTACGGAATACCTATCCAGATATTTACAACTATAATAGTGAGCCTTGCCAGCATCGGATTGGTCCAGAATGGAATTGCCTGTTTGATCCATCCCCACTTAAGAAGATATCCGTTGATAAGTCCGTCATTTGCAAACATCTTCATGACATAGAGCAAGGATACGAACTGTGGAACAGCTATCGTAACAACCAGGATGGTCCTCCACAGTTTCTTGAATTTAATGCCCTTTTTGTTTATGAGCATCGCAACAGCAAGTCCAAGGAAATAATCTATGAATGTTGCAAAGAAGGCCCAGACCAGAGTCCATCCGAGAACCTTAAAGAACGTTGTTCCGAAGCCTGACGAGCCGAAGGTTACAAGGTTCTTGAAATTCTCAAGTCCTACCCATGTGAAAAGATTTGTCGGAGCCTGGTGATTTTTATCGTAGTTAGTGAATGCAACACAGATCATGAACACGATCGGCAGCACCGTGAACACGAATACACCGATGACCGGAATTGCCAGCAGAGTCTTATCAAAGTTGCTGTCAAAAAGCGATAAAAGGACTTTTTTATTTGAAGGAAGTTTCTTGCCTTCCTTAAGAATCTCCTCCTCGGCACGGTTTTCTGCTATGTTCACATACCACAGGACGATAAAAAAGATGATCACGAAAATACTTAAGAGTCCGAAAAGCAGTATCAGGAAACTGTTGTCCCCGTATACCGTCTTTCTCGATACCTTTTTGGTAACCTCGGTACCTAAGGTGGTGAACTTCGGAAGATACTTTTTGCCGACCTTCAGAATATATGCAATGAACCCAACCTCGCAGAGCATGAGTGCGATCCCCTTAAGCCATTGTCCGCGAAGCAGCTCACCGAATCCCAGAATAATGTATGAGATCCTGGTCTTCCAGTCACCTTCTTTGAATGTAACCCCTATGGTCCTAAATACATTTCCTACGGCATTTTCCCTTTTCACCGCAGGATCGGTCTTGCCTTTTCCCATACTACACCTCCTTGCTGTCATGTCAGCATGAATAGCCCGAATACCTTTCGGAATATTCATCCTGTCATGTGCAAAAGTAACCCCTGAAAATAATTATAGCCTATCTTCCGGATTTAAAGAAGTCCGGCAAAGTGCCGGACTTCCCTTTACCTTAGTTATAAATCAGTCTCTTTGGATAATAATCTTACTGTGCGTAAGAAATGCATGTATCCTGGAAATCCTGAAGAGCCTTCATAAGATCATCATCGCTTGAAGATGACTTATACTCACCTGATCTTACGCTGTCACCGAGTGATGTTGCAAGTGCCCAGTAATCACCGGGATACTGTCCCTGAGGGATAGTAAATGCAAGCTGCTCAGCGAGTGCCGAAAGAGCTACGTCAGCCTTAACAGCGTCTGACTGCTGTGCATTGAGGTTCGAAGGACCCCAACCAACTTCGTTATATCTTGCAAGCTGTACTTCTTCGCTTGAAAGGTATGCTGCAAGAGCATCGCAAACCATGAGCTTAAGCTCATCATCCTGAGGCTTAACACCGAGGAGCTTGAATCCACCGAAACCGCTCATCTGATAATCCTTGCCGTCTGCACCCTTGAATGTGGGAAGCTTAGCACAAGCGTAGTTATCACCGAACAGATCCTGAGCCGCGCCTGAATCCCATGTTCCGTCTACGATAGCTGCACAGTTGGTAGCTTCACCTATAGCAGAACCGTTCTGGAATGCCTTTGACTCGTTGAGCTCGATCATCTTCTTGAAAGCAACAAGACCGTTGTCTGAAGCATATGTTACGTTAGCCTTGGTGAAATTACCCTGGTCATCTGTTTCATATGAAAGATCACATCCTGTAGCAAAGAAGAATGCTGTCTGATACCAGCCTGAATTGATCTCCATGTAGAAGCTCTTGCCTGCTGCTTCGCAGTCTGCAAGGATTCCTTCAAGAGTGGAAGGATCAGAAACAACGCTCTTATCATAATATAAGAAGTAACCGTTATCTGATGTTAAGGGGTAAGCGTAAAGTGTGCTACCTACAGTAGCTGCACCAACGGCACCTGCATCGTTCTGAGACTTAACAGCATCAACGTTCTCGGGAGCAACCTCTTCAAGAGCACCTGCTGTAACGAGACGAGCTATCTGGTCCTGTGCGAAAGCGTAGATATCTGCACCGCCCTGTACGTCAGTGATCATGTTACCTGCTGCATCGCCTTCACCAACGGGCTCAACAGTAACGGTGTATCCTGCATACTGGGGATTTGTTTCCATGAACTTGCCAACCTGGTCATTTGTAAAATCAACAACCGCATCGGCTACCCATATCTTGATCTCTCCTGTTCCGAAATCTTCAACGGCTTCAGCTGCATCTTCAACCACTTCGGCTGCTTCTTCTGCCGCATCGGCTACATCGGATGCTGCATCCGCAACTGTATCCTGTGCTGCATCAACTGCTGCTGTTGCTGTTTCTTTAGCGCCGCCACATGCTGCAAGGCTAAGGACCATTGCTGCAGAAAGCAAAACTGCCAAAACTTTCTTCTTCATAATGTTTTTCCTCCTTTGTATCTCCATTTTCTGGAAAACGTTTTCATATCAATTATTACTATAATTTGACTTCCCGTTTTTGTCAACAGGAAAATTTTCCGAACGTGGGGATTCACTATAAAGAAAGAAGAACACCGGTCAAA
>JAIKZO010000081.1 GCA_024682115.1 Lachnospiraceae bacterium | reverse complement strand
GTTTACCTTGTCCACAGACGTGATGAATTAAGGGCAGCAAAGATGCTTCAGGAGAAATTCTTTGCGCTTCCCAATGTGACATTTGTAAAAGACAGCGTTTTAAAGTCAATAGACGGCGAGGACTGCGTTGAGACGGTAACGGTCTCAAATGTTAAGGACGGTTCGGAATCAAAGATAAATGTTAACGGCGTTTTCATAGCGGTGGGAATAAAGCCGGAAAGCTCACTGGTTTCGGGCATCGCTTCCATGGATGAAAGAGGATATATCATCGCGGACGAATCCTGCGTGACCGATGCTCCGGGCTTTTTCGCAGCGGGCGATGTCAGGACAAAGGCGCTCCGTCAGGTCGTTACGGCGGTTGCCGACGGTGCAAATGCGGTAACTTCGGCTGATGCATATCTTCTTAATATAAAATGATGAGTCCGGTTTGACAGTTTACGTAATATATGGTATATTGACTTTGTATGTAACAAATTTGTAACAAATCAGAAATCGGTTTTATAAGGTTAAATATTCACAAATACGGTAAACATGAGAAAAACAGGACTTTTAAGGCTTATCTCAATAGCCCTTACAACATTTATAGCAATATCATCGCTTCCGGTCGATTCATATGCGACATCTTCGGTACAGTTGCCTTCGGCAGGTATTGATCTGGTGCTCGGTGACGGAACCTCAGTTAAAGAGATAAAGGATACCAGAGAGCAGAAGGAATCACCTTCACAGGCCGAAACTCCCGATCTTAGTGCACTTACGGGTGTCGAATCGACATCTTCGGCAACTTCAACGGCAACTTCTACGGCTACATCATCTGATTCTCCCGTTCCGGTAAATTCGGAGACTTCACTCGCGGCCAATTCCGAGAGTGTCGTAACCACTTCGGAAGACGGAACGATAGAGGTCAAGAAAGAAGCTATCGAATCACCCGTTGAAGAAAAGGTTATAGAAGAAACGGTTGAAGCAAAGAGTGAAAAATCGGTTCCCGAAAAGGAACGTGAGATAGACGCAAAGAATGAGATAGAGCATTTCAAGAATCTCGTTATCGCTCAGGTAGATCATTACGTTAATGTTCGTAAAGGACCTTCCGAAGATGAAGAGATAGTCGGAAAACTCTACGACGATTCGGCAGGCGAACTCCTTGAGGAGACAGAGAACGGCTGGTATAAGATTTCATCCGGTTCATGTACGGGATATGTTAAAGCCGAGTATTGCGTTACCGGTGAAGCGGCAGTCGAACTTGCCAGAAAAGTTGGAAAGAGAGTAGCTACGGTTAATACAACGACCCTTTACGTCAGGGCGGAGCCCAGTTCGGAGGACGGAACGGAGATCCTCGGAATGGTTCCCGACGGAGAAGTCCTTTCGGTACTTGAAGAGCTTGACGGCTGGGTTGAAGTAGATATAGAAGAAGGTCACGGTTTCGTAAGTCTTGATTATGTCAGACTTTCAACCGAATTCGTAAGCGCGGAATCAAAGGCCGAAGAAGAAGCAAGACTTGCAAGAGAAGAAAGAGAAAGACAGGCAGCTATCGCAGCGGCTAACAAAGCGAAGAAGTCGCAGTCCAAGTCTTCGGGCAAGGGTTCAGGCCAGACGGTTTATGCTTCAGGCGGAAGCGAACTCGGACGTGCGGTTGCCAACTACGGTCTTCAGTTTGTCGGTAATCCTTATGTTTACGGCGGTACTTCGCTTACGAACGGTACCGACTGCTCGGGATTCGTAATGAGTGTATACAAGAACTTCGGCGTCAACCTGCCTCACTCATCATCGGCAGACAGATCGGTCGGATATGCGGTTGACGGTCTCGCAAATGCACAGCCCGGAGATCTGATATGTTACTCAGGACACGTTGCTCTGTACATCGGTAACGGCCAGATCGTACATGCTTCTACCAAGAAGACGGGTATCAAGGTATCCAACGCCGATTACCGTACGATCCTTGCGATACGTCGTATCTTCTAATTTCAGATATGGATTTTGGGGCCCGGATCTGCCGGGCCCTTTACTTTTTCACAACTTTATCCACATTTCCACGCTTAAAGACTAAATATTTATGGCTCATCCAAAGAATTGTTGCTAAACTATCCCAAATTGTATATAATATTTGTAAAATAATCCAAGAAAGGGATGATGCTTATGAAATTTGTTATCGTAGGTAAGAACATTGAAGTAACTCCCGGTTTAAAGAGCGCTGTTGAGGATAAGATCGGCAAGCTCGCAAAGTATTTTAACGAAGATACGCAGGTAAACGTAACGCTCAGCGTAGAGAAGGATTCTCAGAAGATTGAAGTTACCATCCCCGTTAAGGGAAGGATAATCAGATCGGAGCAGACCAGCTCGGATATGTATGTTTCCATCGACCTTGTCGAGGAGATCATCGAACGCCAGCTCAAGAAATACAAGTCAAAGATCGTTGATAAGCACGAGCGGAATTCAAATTTCCGTCCCGAGTTCATCGAGAGAGAATTTGAAGATGAGGAAGAGGTAAAGATCATCCGTTCAAAGAAGTTCGATATCAAGCCCATGTATCCTGAGGATGCATGTATCCAGATGGAACTTCTCGGACATGATTTCTTCGTATTCTGCAATGCGGAAACAGATCAGGTAAATGTGGTTTATAAGAGAAAGGGTAATACATACGGACTTATAGAACCCGAAGATTGATAGCGTACGACTTAATTTTGGTCAACGGATATGATATGATAGAGGTTGCATGAAAATGCAACCTTTTTCATGTGTACGGACCGGGAAAACGCCGGTCATATCTCAGGTATTTCGAAAGGTATTTGTATGCAGATCTTTGCGGTCATCGCATTTTTGATAATACTGTTCTTCGTTTCGATAAGATACGATAAAAAACTCGTACAGGCTCTGCCGCTTTCTCTTTGCGCATCGATCCTGTTCCTTTATGTGCTCGCTTTTCTTAACCGGCTTTCCCTTGCTGATGCCTCGGGGTTACTCCTTATCGTGGTATGCGTTCTTCATGCGGTAAGGATAAAGTGTGAAGGAAGAATTGAACTTGCCGGGAAGATACGGAAAAAGATATCGGATCCTTCCTGTTGGGTCTTTGCCGTAATGATGCTGCTCATCCTTATCGGTGTAAGGGAAAAGCTCGTTACCTGGTGGGATGATTATAACTTCTGGGCTACCGATGTAAAGGCGATCTTCTATGACAACGGGTTTGCAGAAAAGTACAGGAACGTTGCGAGCGAATTCGGGGATTACCCTCCCGGAACGCAGCTTGCCAAGTGGATGTTCCTTCACCTTAAGCCGGCTTCGTTCGATGAAGGGCTTATGTTCGCGGGATACTATTTCTTCATCTTTTCTTTTCTTGCTCCGTTCCTGGGATATTTTGACGACAATGGTATAAAGGGCGTTCTTAAGACCGCGGCGGCCGGAGCTGTGCTCTTCCTTACGCCTTCCTGCGTTGAGGCGTTCTATCTTGAAGGATGCTGTGCGGATATCTGCATGGCAGTAGCTTTCGGGGCATTTCTTGTTTCGGTGGTAAATAACGCAAAGGACGGTATCGGCGATAAACGTTTCGGATATATAAGCGCCGCGTTTTATCTTGCGGTTGCGGTGATATGCAAGAACACATCCCTCATCTGGCTTCTTTACGCGTTCATATTTACGCTCGTATATCTGCTGATAACTCGCATGGGGCAGAAGAGTGAGACCGAAGGCGGGAAAGAAAGTGAAGCCTCCGGAGAAAAAAAGAGTTCCGGCCCGATAAAGACGATTTTTGGTTATTTTGCACCTGCGTGCGGGGTTTATCTTTCATGGGCACTCTTTTGCCTTATAAACAAAAGAGTCGCAAGATCAACGGTCGGAGCGCTCAAATACGTATCGACCGGAGTTGACATGCCCGATACCGGACATGAACTCATCAATGCCTATGTGAAAGCATTTTTCGGATATCCGTTGCACAGATACAATAACGGGATCATAGATATCTCGCCTTTTGCGTTCCTTATCCTCGTTACGGTACTTTTTGTGATCCTGGGCATCGCGCGGATCATCACGAAAAAGGAATGTATCTTCTTTTCGGTCTATGCATTTGCCGGAGGAGCGATCTTTTATCTTATCGATCTTGTATGCCATCTTACGATCTTTGCAGATGAGATGCAGTATCTCGATCCTTTTGCGATGGTATCGTCGATCGAAAGGTACAGTGCGCCTTTTTCTTTCGGTATGATATTCCTGATCCTTTATTTTCTTTTTGCAAAGAAGACGGATCTTCGTATATTTGCGGCATTTGCCGTTGCCGTGATCCTGATGGCGGATCTTCCGATGGTGGCAAAGGGATTCCTGACCTACAGAGAGGATATCCCCAGAGTCCTTGAGGAGAGGAACATGCTGATCGGCGATGATATCCTGGGACTTTGGAACAAATCTATCCTGCTTTCCGATGACGGCGATCCTTCAAAGCTTTTTGATATCCCCGACACTAAGGGAGAAGGGCAGACGGCCCATTATGACGGCTCAAGGATCATGTATGTGAGGGATTCGTCCGAAGTAAGCTGGATATCACACGCTTATATCAGCTTTTTCATGTCGCCCATATCGGTCGTTTATGATTACGAGGATCTGGAGAACACTTCGATAGACGAGATGAAGGCAAGGGCCACAGAGCTTCATGCGGGATACATATATTCGGGAGGTTCGCTGTATGAAAATTAAGCTGCCTTCTTTCATAAAATTTGCAATGTCTTCGGGGACTTCGGCGCTCATAGACCTCGGCGTCTTTTCGCTGATGTGCTTTTTCCTTCGGGACAAAGGACTGGGGCCCGTTTATCTTACGATCGCAACTGTCACCGCAAGGCTGATCTCGGCATCGTTTAACTATACCGTCAACTATCTTCTGGTCTTTAAGTCAAAAGAGACGGTCCTTAGCACTATGCCCAAGTATGCGATCAATTCCGTGTGCATCATGTGTGCGAGTTCTTTCCTCGTAAGTACGATCCATCCGCGCCTGAGTAATGTTCTTCTGTTCGTTGCGGAAAACGAACTGTTCGTTAAGATACCGGTTGACATAACTCTTTTCTTTATCAATTACCTTATCCAGAGCCGCCTTATCTACAAAATGGACCATCGGGGACGGGGTTAGGGGTTCAAAAATCCCCAAATGGACCGTTGGGGACGGGGTTAGCGGTTCATCGGGAATCTGACACCTGGAATCTCACATCGGGAATCTGACACCTGGAATCTCACATTGGGAAAAAGGAGGACCAAGAATGAATCTGGTACTTATTATCGGCAGCGGTGCCGTCGGCAAGATGACCGTCGGACAGGAACTTATGAAGATCACGGACTACAGGCTTTTTCACAACCATATGATGATAGAGCCCGTTCTTGAGGTGTTCGGAAGATTTGACGGAGCACTCGTAAACAAGCTCCGTGAAGACATTTTTGAGGCTTTCATGAAGACCGATTATACAGGCATGATCTTCACATACATGTGGGCTTTTGACATGCCTTCGGACTGGGATTACGTTAATGGCCTTGTCGACAGGTTCAAAGCGACCGGCGGAGAAGTCTATATCGTTGAGCTCGTGGCGGATCGCGAGACAAGGCTTGAGAGGAACAGGTCGGAGAACCGCCTTATGAACAAAGCTTCAAAGAGGGATATCGTCGTATCCGAAGATAGGATGCTCAGGGAAGAGACAAAGCACCGCATCGTCAGCAACGAAGGCGAGATCCCGTATGAGAATTATTTTAGGATCGACAATACGGATATAAGTGCCGAAAAAGCAGCTGCAATGATCAAGGAAAAGTTTGACCTTGCGGACAAAGGGATCAAGGAACTCAAGAACATGATAAAGCTAGAGGAGGTCCGGAACGAAGAACTACCACTGGTTCACAGCATGCAGGTCGAAAGCTTCATGCCTTTGTACGAGAAGTACCATGACGAGGGTTCGCCTGCTATAGAAACACTCGAAAGAATTCAAAAAAGAGCGCAAAGACCGAACCGAAAATACTTTTTCATAGTTTATAACGGAGCGCGCGTCGGCGTTATCAATCTCGGGCACAACGATCCGGAGGAAAAGAAGGTATCCATTATCAGTCCTATATTTATACTTCCGAAGTACCAGGACCGCGGGCTGGGTTATGCCACCATCATGAAATCTTTCGAGATGTATCCCGAGGTGGACACGTGGAAGCTCGATACGATCCTGCAGGAGAAAAGGAACTGTCACCTGTATGAAAAATGCGGGTTTAAAAGGGTCGGGGAAGAGCATCCGGTCAATGATGTGATGACTCTCGTGGACTATGAGTTAAAAAGATAAAAAAACCCCGTAAAAATATAATAAAAGCATACGTTATTAATTTGAATTCATAACGCTTCTATGATATAATAATCATTACGTATGATAAATTTTTAACAAACCCCCGAAAAGGGATTCTTTTTTCGTTAAAAAACGTAATCATTATCATTTTTCTATGGAGGAATCAAACATGAGTAAAAACGTAGTTATTGCCAGTGCCTGCCGTACAGCCATCGGAACGATGGGCGGTTCGCTTTCAACGACTCCCGCTGCGGAGCTCGGAGCCATCGTTATCAAAGAGGCAGTTAAGAGAGCAGGTATAAAACCCGAAGATGTAGAGCATGTATACATGGGATGTGTTATACAGGCCGGCCTCGGACAGAACGTTGCCCGTCAGGCATCACTTAAGGCAGGACTTCCTATAGAGACCCCCGCCGTTACTTCAAACGTAGTCTGCGGATCAGGTCTTAACTGTGTTAACCAGGCTGCACAGATGATCATGGCAGGAGATGCCGACGTTGTCGTTGCAGGAGGTATGGAGAACATGTCAATGGCTCCTTTCGCGCTTCCCAACGGACGTTACGGATACAGAATGACATGGCCGAGCCAGAGTAAGGGTGCATTGGTCGACACGATGGTAAATGATGCTCTTTGGGATGCATTCAATGATTACCACATGATCACAACTGCGGATAACGTAGCAAAGCAGTGGAACCTTACCAGAGAAGAGCTCGACGAGTTTGCTTTAAAGAGCCAGCTCAAGGCCTGCGCAGCTATAGAGAACGGTTCCTTCAAGGAAGAGATCGTTCCCGTTGAGATCAAGAAGAAAAAGGAAACAGTAATATTTGATACAGACGAAGGCCCCAGAGCCGGATCTACCATCGAAGGATTACAGAAGCTTAAGCCCCTTAATCCCGACGGTGTGGTAACAGCCGGTAACGCTTCAGGAATCAACGACGGTGCAGCTGCCCTCGTTATCATGTCTGAAGAAAAGGCTAAGGAACTCGGCGTTAAACCTCTTGCAAGATTCGTTGCAGGCGCACTTGCAGGTGTTGATCCCTCTATCATGGGTATCGGACCTGTAGCAGCAACAAAGAAGGCTATGGCCAAGGCAAACTACAAGATCGAAGACTTCGACATCATCGAGGCTAACGAAGCTTTCGCAGCACAGTCTGTTGCGGTTGGTAAGGATCTCGGAATCGATGTTGACAAGCAGCTCAATCCCAACGGAGGAGCTATCGCACTCGGACATCCCGTAGGAGCTTCAGGAGCTCGTATCCTCGTTACGCTTCTTCACGAGATGAAGGCAAAGGGAGCAAAGAAAGGTCTTGCTACTCTTTGTATCGGCGGCGGAATGGGATGCGCTACGATCGTTGAGATGGATTGATATAAAGAAATATAAAGGAGACAAATATGGAATTTGTTTTGTATGAAACAGAAGGTGCCGTAGGGATCATAACCATCAACAGGGAAAAGGCCCTTAACGCACTTAACTCACAGGTTCTTGAGGAACTTGACGCTACACTCGATGCAGTTGATCTTGAGACAGTAAGATGCCTTATCCTTACAGGTGCAGGCGAAAAGAGCTTTGTAGCCGGCGCTGATATAGGCGAGATGAGCACACTTTCAAAAGCTGAAGGCGAAGCTTTCGGTAAGAAGGGTAACGATGTTTTCCGTAAGCTCGAGACTTTCCCGATCCCCGTGATCGCAGCCGTTAACGGTTTTGCACTCGGCGGCGGATGCGAGATCTCAATGAGCTGCGACATCAGGATCTGTTCTGAGAACGCAGTATTCGGTCAGCCCGAAGTAGGGCTGGGCATCACTCCCGGATTTGGCGGAACACAGCGTCTTGCAAGACTCGTAAGCCCCGGAATGGCTAAGCAGATGATCTATACTGCACGCAACATCAAAGCCGATGAAGCGTACAGGATCGGTCTTGTTAACCAGGTTGTCAAGGCTGAAGTGAACGAGGCAGGAGAAGTTACCGTAAGCGCTAAGGATGCTCTTATGGCAGCTGCAAAGAAGATGGCAGCAGGCATCGCTCAGCAGGCACCCATAGCCGTTCGCAACTGCAAGAAGGCTATAAACGACGGACTTCAGGTTGATATGGACAAGGCTATTGTTATAGAAGAAAAGCTCTTCGGCGACTGCTTCGAGACAGAAGACCAGAGAGCCGGTATGGCCAACTTCTTGGAGAAAGATAAAGAGAAGAAATTAAAAGTTGTTCCTTTTAAAAATATGTAGCGAGGACGGAAAACAAGCGCGAACAAAGTGAGCATTTGTTTTCACCCGAGCGTACAGTGCAGAACAGAGAGCACGTAAGTGCGTGCCTGCATCGCAGGCGTTCTGCACAGGTAATTTAGGATAAAAATCAGGAGGAAAGAAAATGAAAGTTGGAGTAATTGGCGCAGGAACAATGGGTTCCGGCATAGCACAGGCATTTGCGCAGTGTGAAAAAGTCGATACCGTATATCTTTGCGATATCAAGCAGGAGTTCGCCGACGGCGGTAAGGCCAAGGTTCAGAAGTCTATGGACAAGCTCGTTTCAAAGGGCAAGAAGACTCAGGAAGAAGCCGATGAGGTTATGGCCAAGTTCAAGACAGGACTCAACGATATCTGCGTAGATGCGGATCTTATCGTAGAAGCAGCTCTTGAAGTAATGGATATAAAGAAGGAATGCTTTAAGAATCTCATGGAGAACATCGTAAAGAATCCCGACTGTATCTATGCATCAAATACATCATCTCTTTCTATCACGGAGATAGGTGCGGGACTTCCCAAGCCCGTTGTTGGAATGCACTTCTTCAATCCCGCTCCGGTAATGAAGCTCATCGAGGTTATCGCCGGTGCGAACACTCCCGACAGCGTTGTCGAGAAGGTTATCGAGATCTCAAATGATCTGGGCAAGACTCCCGTTAAGGTTAACGAGGCACCCGGATTTGTTGTTAACAGGATCCTTATTCCCCTTATCAATGAAGGAATATTTGTATACTCAGAGGGTATTTCGGATATCGAAGGTATCGATTCCGCTATGAAGCTCGGAGCCAACCACCCCATGGGACCTTTGGAGCTCGGAGATTATGTCGGACTTGATATCGTACTTGCTATCATGGATGTACTCTACAAAGAGACAGGAGATTCCAAGTACAGGGCATGCCCGCTCCTTCGCAAGATGGTTCGTGCAAAGAAGCTCGGCGTAAAGACCGGTATCGGTTTCTACAACTATGCCGACGGTGGCAAGGTGCCTACTGATAAGTGATCATAATTTTTTAAAATATATGGAGGAACAATAATCATGGATTTTACTTTACCCAAGGAACATGAGATGGCGAGACAGCTGTTCAAGGATTTCGCCGAGAATGAAGTAAAGCCGCTTGCACAGGAGATCGACGAGAATCACAGATTCCCCAGAGAGACAGTTGATAAGATGGCTAAATACGGCTTCATGGGAATCCCGGTACCCAAGGAGTACGGCGGACAGGGTTGTGATACTCTTACATACGCTATGTGTGTAGAGGAACTGTCAAAGGTTTGCGGTACTACAGGAGTTATCGTATCGGCACATACATCACTTTGTATCGATCCTATCTTCACATTCGGTACGGAAGAGCAGAAGCAGAAGTACGTAGTTCCGCTTGCAAAGGGCGAAAAGCTCGGAGCTTTCGGACTTACAGAGCCCGGTGCCGGAACCGACGCTCAGGGACAGCAGACAAAGGCTGTTCTTGACGGAGACGAGTGGGTTCTCAACGGATCTAAGTGCTTCATCACAAACGGTAAGGAAGCTGACATCTATGTCATTTTCGCAGTTACCGGAAAGATAGAAAAGCGCGGCAAGATGATGAAAGAGATCTCTGCTTTCATCGTTGAAAAAGGAACACCCGGATTCACATTCGGAACAAAGGAAAACAAGATGGGTATCTGCGGTTCTTCAACATACGAGCTCATCTTCACGGATTGCCGCATCCCGAAGGAAAATCTCTTAGGACAGCAGGGCAAGGGCTTCAACATCGCCATGCATACTCTTGACGGCGGACGTATCGGTATCGCTTCTCAGGCACTCGGACTTGCAGAGGGCGCTCTTGAGACGACCATCAACTACGTTAAGGAACGTAAGCAGTTCGGTAAGTCTATAGGTGCTTTCCAGAATACTCAGTTCCAGCTCGCCGATATGGCTACCAAGGTTGAGGCAGCTAAGCTCCTCGTTTACAAGGCAGCAAGAAAGAAGGATGAATACAAGTCTAACCCCAAGGTTTCTTATTCATTCGAAGCAGCTCAGGCTAAGCTCTATGCAGCTGAGGTTGCAATGGAAGTTACGACCAAGGCAGTTCAGCTCCACGGCGGATACGGTTACATCAAGGAGTACGACGTAGAGAGAATGATGCGCGACGCTAAGATCACAGAGATCTATGAGGGAACCAGTGAGGTTCAGAGAATGGTTATCTCTGCAACACTGTTGAAGTAGGAGGAATAATAACAATGAAAGTTATCGTTTGTATAAAGCAGGTACCCGATACAAAGGGTGGAGTTAAGTTCAACCCCGACGGTACACTGGACAGAGGTGCAATGCTTGCCATCATGAATCCCGATGACAAGGCAGGTCTCGAAGCTGCATTAAGGCTTAAGGACCAGTATGGTGCAGAGGTTACCGTACTTACAATGGGACTTCCCAAGGCTGCCGATGTATTGCGTGAAGCAATGGCTATGGGCGCTGACAAGGGAATCCTCGTAACGGACAGAGTTCTCGGCGGAGCCGATACATGGGCTACATCAACAACTATCGCCGGTGCTATCCGCAATCTTGAATACGATCTCATCATCACGGGACGTCAGGCTATCGACGGTGATACCGCTCAGGTTGGTCCCCAGATCGCTGAACACCTTAACATCCCCGTTATCTCTTATGCACAGGAGATCAAGGTAAACGGAGACAAGGTTACGGTTAAGCGTCAGTATGATGACAGATATCACATGGTAGAGGCTAAGATGCCCTGCCTCATCACCGCTCTTTCAGAGCTCAACGAGCCCAGATACATGACTCCCGGCGGAATCTTCGATGCAGTTGCTGCTGAGATCACCACATGGGGCAGAGCGGATCTTAAGGATGTTGACGATTCCAACTTAGGTCTTGCAGGTTCACCTACTAAGATCGCAAAGGCTTCCGATAAGGTAAGAAAGGGTGCCGGTGAAAAGGTTGTTCCCGAGTCTCCCGAAGATGCCGTTAAGTACATCGTTGGAAAACTTTCTGAGAAACATGTTATATAGTGAGTATTTAGGAGGATAGAATAATGCAGAATTTAGAAGAATATAAGGGCGTATTCGTCTTCGCTCAGCAGGTTGACAACGTGGTGAGCGGAATCGCATACGAATTATTGGGAAAAGCCAAGGATCTTGCAGCTCCTCTTAATGCACAGGTTACTGCAGTACTCATCGGTTCAGGCGTTAAGGACCAGTGTGACAAGCTTGCAGAGTACGGTGCTGACAGAGTCATCCTTGTAGACGATCCCGAACTTAAGGATTACAGAACAGAGCCTTACGCACACGCTCTTGCTTCAGTAATAAACGAATTCAAGCCCGAGATAGTTCTCGTAGGTGCAACAGCTATAGGCCGTGACCTCGGCCCTACGGTTTCAGCAAGGGTTGCTACAGGTCTTACGGCTGACTGTACGGTACTTGAGATCGGTGATTTCCCTCTTCAGCCCATCCCGGGTAAAGAGGATGAGCAGAAGCACAATCAGCTGCTCATGACACGTCCCGCATTCGGCGGTAACACGATCGCTACTATCGCATGTCCCAACAACCGTCCTCAGATGGCTACGGTTCGTCCCGGTGTTATGCAGAAGATCGATCCCGTTAAGGGCGCTAAGGCTGAGATAATCGAGTTCAATCCCGGATTCACACCCAACAACAGATACGTTGAGATCAAGGAAGTTGTTAAGGCTGTTTCGGATATCAAGGATATCATGGATGCCAAGATCCTTGTTTCAGGCGGACGTGGAGTTGGTTCTCCCGAGAACTTCAAGATCCTTGAAGACCTCGCTGCTGCTATAGGCGGACAGGTAAGCTGCTCGAGAGCCGTTGTTGATTCAGGCTGGAAGCCCAAAGAACTTCAGGTTGGTCAGACAGGTAAGACGGTAAGACCTAACGTATACTTCGCTATCGGTATCTCAGGTGCAATTCAGCACGTTGCAGGTATGGAAGAATCCGACATCATCATCGCCATCAACAAGGATGAGGATGCTCCGATCTTCGATGTTGCCGACTACGGAGTAGTAGGAGATCTTAACAAGATCGTTCCTCAGCTCACCGAGTCTATCAAGGC
>JAIKZO010000079.1 GCA_024682115.1 Lachnospiraceae bacterium | reverse complement strand
CCTGTCGCCCGCATCATGTCCCAGCGTATCGTTTATCTTTTTTAACCGGTCAAGATCCACCATTATAACGGAAAGAGGCCTGCCTTCCATCACGGGATCGTTCTTCATATCCTTAAACGCTTCATGAAAAGCGATCCTGTTGTAAAGACCGGTGAGTGCGTCTATTTTATACATTTCCTCGACCTTTGACATCAGGAAATGCTGATATTTCATGTTGATATATCCGCCAAGACCGACACTGACCATGTTTGAGATACCCGCAGTCTTGGAATACTCCGTGATATCATATGTCTGAAATGAATAGCAGATATATCCCATGGTCTTGTTCATATAGTCGAGAGCATTGAATATCCAGGGATAACCGTTCTTCGCGCTCTGGGCGAATTCGGGATGACTTTGATCTATATCAAAAGGTATTATCTTATTATCGTTGCTCTCAGAGTTATAAAAAAAGCAGAAGCCGCTTTGGTCATCATCATCCAAAAAGAAGTTTCTGTCGGATTCAAAGCAGCTGTTCTTGATTATGATGTTGACATGCGGCATATAGTAGTCCCTGAGCACCTCAACAAGCTCCTCGGGCGAGTTGCACGACTGCATCCTGGCAGATACCGTATGCTGCCGACGGATGTCATCATGATACCGGTAAAAGCCTGCATTAAAACTCTTGGTCGCAGAGCCCGAGTTTTCGCTGCACCTTGGGCATCCGCAGGATTCGTTCTTTATGACCCTGGGTATCACTCTGTATCTTTTCGTGTCATCTCCTATGAAGCATCCCAGGACAGCCTGCGCCGTCATATAGGCCAGTTCATTCGTTTTGCAACTGGCTGTGGTTATCGCCGGCACCGACATCAAAGCCTCATCATATCCGTCAAATCCCGTAACTATGATATCCGAAGGAACGCCCACTCCGGCATTCATAAACACATCGCTTACGTTGATCGCCATGATGTCATTTGCACAGATGACGGCATCCGGGAGCACTTCCCTTTTGAGTATCTCTTCGGCAGCGGCCCTTGCCGGCCTTACCCAGAATTCGCCGTAGCTGACCATATCATCGGAAAAAGCAATCCCGTTTTCTTCGATCACTTTTTTAAAGACGTCAATTCTCTCGTCGGAGAACTTATTGCCCTTGAATCCGGCCATGATATGCGGTCTTTGTGCTTTGTGATCCTCTATCACATGCCTTACTATCTGCTCAAAGCCTTCGGCATAATCAAAAGAAATGCTTATCGTATCATCGTATTCTCCGTCGACCACAACGACCGGCATTGAAAGAGAATGCGCCTTATTTATTATCTTTTCCGAAACACTGTGGCTCTTTATCTTTTCGTCCATCAGAACGACAGCATCCAATCTGTTCCAGTCGAGGATGTCAAAGACGGTAGCCTCCGACATATCCGCGTCTTCCTTCCAGTAAAGATCGGCGTTTATCGCGTATATCCAGAGGTTACATCCGTGAGCTTTCAAAGACTCGTTAAGTATCTCTATGAAACTGTGGATCTGGGGATCAAAAACCCTTGAGGTGCATAAAGCGACCAGTTTTTTATTTCCTAACATGAAGGCCTTCTTTTAGAAAAAATGAGTATCATCTTATTTTACCACAGATGAGGTCAGTTTTGTTCAGTTTTGACAGTATTATGATGGGGAAGTCTGGTAAATGCAAAGATACTGATGATCACACCGGCCGCACAGACAACGCTGCCTGTTATGAGCATCGTTTTTATATCGTAACGGTCGAGGATCACCCCGCTTATGAGGTTCGAAAAAACTCCGCCTATTGTTATCGCGCTCGTGATAAAAGCCTGCCCTTTGACCTGATCGAGTTCTTCCATGGTGGTGCTCACATAATAAGCTCCCGCCGGAATGAATATCGCATAGGCAAAGATCTGGAAGGACTGGCTTATGTACATATGCGGCATGTTTTTTGCAAAGATAAGGATAAGTGTTTTAACAAGAAAAGCAACGCCCGAAAACAGAAGGAGTCTGTTCGCCGAGATCTTTTTTAGGATAAGTCCGATAAGCGCCATGACGGGAAGCTCCAATATGGCCTGTAGAAAGTTCGCAAACCCGAGTTCGCTTTCGTTTCCGCCAAGGTTTCTTATTATCTGAATCATAAAGTCATTGATCATGTTGTGGGCAAAAAAGAAGCATATCGTACCCACGAGGAAAAGGACGAACGCCGGATATGTCCTTGCAAAATCGATGAAGCTGTTATGCGCAGTTCCCTGAGGGGCTTTGGTGTCCGTATCGTTGCCGGTTGTGTCTTTTGGTTTTCTGAAGGTAAAGACTATGAGCACCGAAAGCACCATTGCGGCTATGTTCACCCAAAGCAGGATCGACACGCCGTTTTTTTCAACGATCTGCCCTATAAATACGGAGGTTATAGCAAAGCTCGCCGAGCCGAGCCCCCTGGCAAGTCCGTAAAAGATATCGCATCCCGCCTTCTGATATTCAAAGCACAGGGCGGTCATTACCGGCTGATAGGCAAACTGGATCATGTATATCAGCGCATAGACCGGGAATATCACAAACTTGTTTCCGGGTATCATCATAAGGATAAAAGATCCTGCCATTATGATAAGTACCGAGATAAGGATAAAGCGCCTGTTCGTTAAAAAGCCGGGCTTATCGATCACTCCGGCTATGATCGGCTGAAAGATGGCTGAAACGATGTTTGCCACGGCCAGGAGCACTCCTACTTCCGTGTTGTTAAAACCGTTCGCCAGAAGATAGACCGCCGCATATGCATGCACGGTACAAAAAGCCACAAAGTATGCGGCATTTAACAGGGTATATCTTGTAGTCCAAATTATTTTATTATTTGTCATTTTCCCCTCTTACGATGATCTTTAAATGCAGGTTCCAACTGCTTAGCTTTTGTTCCGTCGGTCGTCAATGCGGGATGCCGCAGGCCAAAGATCAGTGTGATATGCCGTTTGTCATAGGTCCGCGTGGTATACGGCACGCTCACCGCCGACATATTTGGGACGGTGCCTTCCCGCCAGGATGATCGCCTCTCCGATATGCTTGTTTTCAAGTCTCAGAGGCACAACCACCGGATGTATATGCATTCCGACCATCACTCCGCCTATATCAAGTCCTGCATCCGCCTTCTGACAGATGCTCTCAACTACCACGGGATCCCTGAGCGAAGCATAATGCTTTACCGCAAATGCCCCTCCGGCATGTATCTGCGGGATAACATTGACTTCCTCAAATCCGTATTTAACGGCCACGCTCCTTTCGCATACAACGGCCCTGTTAAGATGTTCACAGCACTGGACCGCAAGATCGACTTTCTTTTCGGCAAGATGTCCGGTGATCGTTTCATAAAGCACTTTTACGACTTCGTCGGTCTCTCCGTCTTTGGATGTTCCCATCCTGTTCCCGATGACCTCGCTCGAAGAGCAGCCAACTATAAAAAGGCTCCCTTCCTTAACCCTTGCTTTTTCGATGACCTCGGTTATGACCTTTTCGGCATCGGAAACTATCTTATTGATATCCATTTTATTCTACCGTCCTGTTTTATAATGAAGAATGTGCAACCGGCTGACGTCGGTCGTTTTTCTGCCTCAGTCTCATGCGGATCATTCTCTGAGTTTAAAGAAGAATTTTCTCTGGAATTCGTTACGTATGACCTGGACCGGTTTTAACTGCGAAGCCGAAGTCCCTTTCATGATCATAACGTCTCTGTATAGCAGATACGTTTCTGGTTGAAGTATCACCGGAACCGGAACCCCGAGGTATCCGTCTTCAATATGGTGGGCAATGTTCTTATTTGCTTCGATAAGCTTATCCTTAAGGCAGCTTTGAAGTTTTTCGTCATCAACATCATCCGGTCTCTTTCGAAACTCCATAAGTACATCATACGTGGGCGGGACCGCATCCGTGTCCGCGTAAAGCGAATAGTCCGAGATCTCAACTCCGAGTGCTTTTTCGGTTTCCTCTATCATGTGGCGGATCGCCGCTTCGGATGTTTTTTCGCCGCGGATATTGGCCGCATATCCGGTCCTTGTCTCAAACCGAACGATCGGGGTCTTACGGTGGAATCCCGTAACACGGAGCACATCGTGCATCCTGTATCTGTAAAGTCCCGAATAATTGGTTATTATGAGCTCATAGCATTTACCTTCTTCAAGCCGGTCCATGGTAAGATAAGGGGCGTTTTCATCATCCGCATCCCGAAATTCCATGAAACATCCGTCCGGTACAAGTATGGAATCCTCGTTATCCGCTTTATAAACTGCCGAGAACATTCCTTCCGATGCCGATACGCCCTGATAGAAAAGCCGGACATCATCGCCGATAACATGCTTTTTGATCTTTTCCGTGTAAGGGGAAAAATTGGCTCCCGCGGCGCAGAATACATATTTAAGGTTTGGCCAGATCTTTTTTGCCCAGGGCTCTTCAAAGCCTTCGGCGTATATTTTTCTAAGTTCCTCCGCTCTTTTGTGATCGGGACTCAGCTTACCAAGAAGCGATTCCCTGACGCTGTCCGGAAGATTAATGCTATCATTGATCGAGCCGTTTTCAATATCGTTTATCAGCATCTCAAAGTTATCTTCGATATATCTGAACATCTCAAGAACAATGCTCGAAAATGTCGCCGCAACATAAGTGACGTTTTTTTCCTGAAGGGCAAACCTGGCATGGATATATCTGGTTATTACTCCCTCCGCCGGCTGTTTGGCCTCTATCGGAGAGGTGTATAACTCGGACGACATATTCTGGAAGGGGCCTTTCTTTACCGCAACCGAAGATGCGCTTCCGTACGTTGCACCGCTTTCAAGAACCGTCGCCGTACCTTCCATGAGGTTGACACCCTTGCCGTCATTCCAACCGTATCCTATCTGAGAAGAGATCACCGCATTGGTATGAAGCGCATGATATTTTCCCGTGATCGATATCTGTTTGGGCGAAAGCGGGATAAACTTGGCGATCCCCAGCGTTCCCGAGGTTTTGTTAAAATGCTCTATCTTTGTTGCCGTAAGGATATTATCCTCCCCGCGAACCATTCTCTCAATATAAGGTGCAAACTCATCATATTCGCGTATGGGTATGCGCTTCTGATATTCTTCAATCGAGCAGATGCTGGAAAAATCAAACTCCCGGCCGTATTCGGTATCTTTGTTATCCTGAAGCAGGGAAAGGAGAAGCGCTTCCTGAACGCCTCTTGGGTCATCAGACATTTTTTCAAGTGAACGTATGGCAGTCTTTCCGATAAAAGACATCATCTTCATCATGAATCCGTACTTTGACATGGCAACTCTCCTCTCCGGAAGATCACTAACTTTTATTATATCATCACCGCCTGTTAAACAAAAGAAAAGCGTAGCAGTCTTAACCCGCTACGCTTTATATGTTCTTTTTATTTGCCGGCCGGGGCTAAAAAACGATCTTAACGCTTCCGGTTGTCTTTTCGGGTGCCATGTAAAGCTTAACGGCATCTCCGACCTTTAAGTTGTGCTCAGCCTGCTCGGCCTTGCTGATCTTTGCATCGGCTATCGTGATCGTATTATACTCGTTGTTCTCAATGGTCTTGTCGTACCATAAAACACGAAGGTCGAACTTTGCGCCTTTATCAACGATCTTTGCGACCAGCGCGTCCTGTACCCAGGCATTCTTTTCAACGAATTCGATCTCGGTATCCTTTAAGAAATTCTTCTGCTCTTCGGTGAGCTTCGAAACCATCTCGTCGCGTTCTTTTGCATCCTTTTTCGCAACAAAGAAAACCACTACAACAAAGACTGCAATGATCAATCCGATAATAACATAACTCATACTTCCTAATCCTCTCTTACTCTTATCTTTCATTGATAAGTTTTTTTTCCAAAACAAGAGCATACCACTTTATTTCATCACCGTCCAGTCACGGGGACGGTTCTTTTGACTGGTTTTTCAGTCACAGGGACGGTTCATATCATCCTGGATTCAACATCGAAATGGGGATTGACTTCCGACAATCCTACTCTTACGACTTTTCCGTAGATCGGAACAAATCTGTCCCTCAAAAGATCGATCGCGCCCAGCATCTGAGCCCGGTCCAGTCTTTTGGCAACAGTGATGTGCGGCATCCAATTATCAACCGAATAATACCGGCTGACGGATACCCCTTCCGTGTTCCTGTAGATTTCGCTTATCCGTCCCGGAATATCCGAAAGAAAATCGTTCGGAACAGGAGCGGCATAAAGAACATAAGGGAAAAACATCCCAACAGAAGCTATCACGATATCATGGGCGGAAATGCTGTCCGCAAATTCAAAGAATCCCTCTTTGAGTTCATCCGATGTCCTGCTCTCCAGGGCGCTGAGCGTCATATGCGGCGGAACGTGATTATCCGCCATAAAATGATTACCTGTAACTTTGGCAACGGCATTTATATGATCCTGAAGGATCTTATTAGTTTCATCATCAAAATATGCTGTAATAAGATACATTCTTCTTTTTTCTTTTCTTTCCCGATACAGGTGAAGATGGATCGTCCGTCTTTGTCGGGATACACATTTCGTGGTATTATTATATATTATTATAATCAAGATAAACAAATAAAGGGTATACATATGGCAGACGAACAACTGATCCTCAAATGGAACGAACTGAAAAACCGGCTGTATGACCACGAAACGGTTGAGCAATCCGAAATAGATGACTTTTCGACTACCGCACACGAAAGCTATATCGCCGGGGATATAACCCAGCAACAGTTTCTGAAATATGCGGAGATCGTATGCTACCTGAAGGACATCGAGGATTCCCGGGAAGAATACGAGAAGAACGTCGAAAACATATAGGTAACAAGTCAGGGGGACGGTTCTTTTGACTTGTTTTCCGGATAGAGGCAGTCAGGGGGACGGTTCTTTTGACTTCTAAACCAGTCAAAAGAACCGTCCCCCTGACTGCCCTGACTGCTTTGAATAAACGACTATGGAATTGCGTGAACTGAAAGAAACGGAAACTGAATTACTGAAAGATTTTCTGTATGAGGCGATCTTTATCCCGGAGGGAGTGGATCCCCCGGCAAGAGATATCATTGAGCTACCGGAACTGAAGCTTTATTATGAAGACTTCGGAACAGGCAGAGCGGATCATTGTATAGTCGCGGATGATAACGGCAAAGTGATAGGGGCCGTTTGGACCAGGATAATGAATGATTACGGCCATGTGAATGATGAAACGCCATCGTTTGCAATATCACTTTATAAGGAATACCGTGGGCAGGGCATCGGAACACAGCTTATGAAAATGATGCTGGGAACGCTCAGGGAAAAGGGATTCAAGCAGGCATCTCTTGCCGTCCAAAAAGCCAATTATGCTGTTCGGATGTATAAAAATGTCGGATTCAGGATCACGGATGAGAATGATGAAGAATACATTATGGTATGCGATCTATGAGAATTCTATTGGTACCGATGTCAGCCATGGCCGAAACATCCGGTCCTTCAAGCAGATGCAGGTTACTCGCGGAAGGGTTCAAAAAAGCCGGTATGGAAACCGCAACCTGCAGGGCCAAAGATGTTAATTTTGCGGCAATTGACGGCGTATATAATTACCATCTGGATACTCCGATGCCCTTCGGGTTACCGAAAGTTATTGCATCTCGAAGCTTCCCCATAGCACAGAAACTGGGGATCACTTCCAAAAAGACAGTAAACAGTTTCGATGAAGTTCTTTGGTTTACCGGCAATCTCGATCACCGGTATCTGAAAAAAAGCGTTGACTCAGTGCGAAAAGCAATCCGGGACTTCCGGCCCGATGCCGTTTATTCGGAGTTCAACATCTCTGCCATCATTGCTTCTAAGATAGAACAGGTCCCTCTTTATGCCACGGTAAGCTACCCTACAATGTATGAATATGCTCACAGAACCGAGCTTGCCAAGAGCATCAACATGCTTCTTTCCGAATACGGATTGCAGAATGTAGATTCTGTTCTGCAGTTGTTTGACCTGGCAGATAAATCTTTTTGCCCAAGTATCAAAAAACTTGAACCGATAACGAAAACAAACGTGTTTTTCTGCGGAGCACTTAAATCCGTATCCGTCAGTGAGCAGTCATCGGCACGGGATAAGATCCTTGTGTACATGGGGAGCGGAACGATATCTCCGAAAAAGATGTTGAACGTCATCAAAAATGCATTTTCAGAAAGCAGATACCATGTATACATTGCCTCAGCGTCATTGAAGGAAGCGGCTGAAGATAACATACACATTGCAAAACGATGGGATTTCGGTGCCATGCTTGACGAAGCGGTATTATACATAAATCACGGAGGCCAGAACAGCATAGTCGACGGCCTGCTTCATAAAGTCCCGCAGATCATGGTCCCGGGAAAGGTGTTTGAACGAAAATATAATGCCGGTTCCGTTGCTGAAAACAAAGCAGGAGTTGTCGTAAATGAAAAGGATTTTAACGCAGCCTGTATCCGCGATACCGCCGAACGGATCATTTCGTCCGAAGAATTCTCCGAAAATGCTGCTGCACTTGGAAGGGAACTGATCGAAGCAGGCGGGATCAGCGTTATTACAAAAGAAATACTGATATGATACAGCAATTATATGCATAGCCGCCTGTGATAAAGGAAAAAATAATGGATTGTCTTATCAGAAAAGCAACGACCAACGATATAAGCGAACTTAGGGAATTGTATTTGTCTCTTGAAAAAGACGCTGTCGGATACCAGCCGGAGCATTTTGTGACAGGCGAAAGAACCGAGGAGTTTTTTCAGTCCGTATTTGACAGCGAAGGTCAGGATATCCTTGTAGCGGATATTGACGGAAAAGCAGTAGGGTTCGTCCACGTTATGATCCTACAGCAGAAGAATATCTCGTGCCTGAAGCCTCAGAGTGTTGTATATTTGCAGGACTTGTGCGTCCGCGAAGATATGCGGAATAACGGGATCGGATCAGTTCTTATCCGTGCCGCAAAAGACTATGGCAAAGAGCATAAAGCCGATTTCATGCGCACACAGGTCTTCCCCGGAAATGTAGACGGAATGCGTTTTTACGAACGAAACGGATTCTGCGAGATGATGAAGACTATCGAATGTCAATCGTTGGATTGATGTCCTTTTTATAACTCCTTAGCCATATAAAGCAGAAGGTCGTCGTCATTGACACAGGGAGCATACTGTTCTAACTGCCTGCCCTGATACCAGACTCCGCTGCCGTCAAAATTGTATCCCCTTTTTACATATATCCTCTGAGCAGGTCCGTATCCCGAATGGACCCCTACCGCAAGATACACTTTATCGGAAACCTTTGAGGCCTCTATCTCGGCAGCATCCAATAGTTTGTTTCCGATGCCTTTATTATGCACATCAAAGAAAACTGTCAGATCCACTATTTCGGGATATCCCTGGTTTCCATAGGGACCCTCCGTCGGATCAAGAATGAGGGTGCATTGTCCGGATACCCTGCTATCGTACTCGGCGATAAAAACAAGTCTTTTGCCCTCTTCCTGCTCTTTATAATATTTCTCGTATGTCTCCATGGACGGATGCCAGCCATACGACAAATACGTATCATAAAGAGTTTTGGCATCTTCGGGGGTCATGCTCCTGATCCTTATTTTTCCGTCATCATAATATGTAGTCATCCTTAATAGCCTTTCTCACGAGTGAAAACTCACCGATTTTCAGCTCTCAGATCCCGCTCCTTACTGTTCTTCCTCCATTTCAGCATTGATGATATCTTCACTCGCAGCCATAGCCTGGAGCGTCATATCAAGCAGTTTGTCCAATTCCCATCCGAGCTGATTGGCTCCGCGCTCTATCACTTCCCTTGAGCATCCTGCGGCGAATCCTTTGCTCTTATATTTCTTTTTCAGGGATTTCAGTTCCATATCCTTGGTGCTCTTTGAAGGTCTCATAAGAGCTGCCGCCCAGATAAGACCTGTAAGCTCATCCGCGGCAAAAAGAACCTTCTCCATCTCATGAACCGGCTCCACCTCGATCGTTATGCCACAGCCTACCGTGATACCATAGCCGTGAGAACATACGGAATGAATGATATCATCACTCACACCGCCTTCTTTAAGGAGCTCCGGTGCTTTCAGACAGTGTTCCTCGGGATACAGTTCAAAGTCGATATCATGAAGCAAACCTACGATGCCCCAATATTCTGCTTCGTCAGCATACCCAAGCTCTTTGGCATACCATTTCATTACCGCTTCCACCGTCAGCGAATGCTGGATATGAAACGGATCCTTATTGTATTTCTTAAGCAGTGCAAATGCTTCATCCCTTGTGATCATACTTATTCTCCTTATATATAACTAAAAATACTCTTAGGCCGTCACCTCATATATAACCATAAATACTCTCCGGCAGTCAAAAGAACCGTCCCTGTGACTGATTTAGCAGTCAAAAGAACCGTCCCCGTGACTGGTGATCGTGATGGGGGCAAGACCCTCGGCCGAAACGGTGAGGGTGATCTCCCAGGCCCCTTTGCGGCATCGGATGATTGCCTGCGCATGGCCGCGGTATGATACGGCCTTATCGTCCGTATAGTCTTCTTCAGTGACGGGATTTCCCGATCCAAACCCGGCCAGATAACCTTCTCCTGAAACCTCGGCCTTAAGTTCGATGGCTGCATCGGTTACCAAAAGACCGTCGGCATCCGTGATCGTAATATCAACATAGACAAGTTCATGTCCGTCGCCATTTGTTACACATGGTTCGGGTGTCAAAACCAGTTTGGCGGGTTTCCCGGAAGTGACAAGCGCTGCCCTGCTTACTTCCCTGCCATCCTTATAACTTATCGCTTCAACTTTTCCCGGTGTGTAAACCGTATCAAAACGAACGCTGTTCGGAAGCTTACCATCCTTGACCACAGCCTTTCTGTCAATGGTCTTTCCGTTACAAACGAGCTCTACCTCGTCGGCCCCGGAGAATACCACAAGCTGTACATCTTTTCCCTCATAGCCCTCATAGTTCCAATCGGAAACAACGCCGGGGAATCCCCACAGGCTCATCTTCTCTATCTTGCCGAACCTGTCGGGATGAAGACTGAAGAGGAAAGTTTTTTCGCTTCCCCATACCACACTCCGGTAAGCACCCTGAGGGAGCATACGTCCTGTGATGTCAAAGTCCGCGTCGTTAGCGAGTCTCCATGGATATGGCGAAGTACTGTCCGGCATGATATGCCAGGGTTTTGCATCTGCAAGCGGATCATCGCTGTCCACATACAGCGCCTTACCGATACCCGCCTCGCCGATATAATCCCAGGCCGTCCATGTAAAATCACCGATCACATAGGGCAGAGCCTCAACCATTGGCCAGCGGAACCCGATCTCCTGCGGAAAGTTTTCGGATCCCAGGATCACCCTGTCCGGGAACATCTCATGATCCCTTTCATACAGATCTTCCATGTAGTTATAACCGACAATATCAAGTCCGTTGGTAAAAGGCTCGGTATATCTTTCCCAAAGAGTGGAATCAGCCTCCTCTTTGGCGTTCTGACTCTGGTCCATGTCCTTTGACATCTTGTCATCAAGTCCGCTCCAAAATGAGCAGATACCGTTACTAACAGGTCTGGACATGTCAAGGGAATGGATCGTGTCAGCAAGTTTCGTTGCCAATGTATATCCGTTGTTTAAACCGCCGCGTTCCGGGATCTCGTTTCCGGTCGACCATATGATGACAGAAGGATGAATGCGGTCCCTTCTTACAAAAGCCGTCAGATCCTTTTCCCACTCCGAAACAAAATACTGGCTGTAATCCCCTGCTCTTTTTGACATTCCCCAGGCATCAAAAGCTTCGTTAAATATATACATGCCAAGCCTGTCGCATGCCTCAACCAGTGCAGCGGACGGCGGATTATGCGCGGTTCTTATTGCATTAAAACCGACCTCCTTCAGTTTGAGTATCTTCCTGGCTTCAGTTTCATACAATGAGACAGCTCCGAGAAGTCCGTTATCATGATGTACGCATCCGCCTTTAAGTTTCTCCGTCTTTCCGTTTATGCAAAGTCCGCGGACGGCATCGGCCGTGATCGTGCGGACTCCAAAAAGGGCAGTCTGCTCATCTTCCGTGGTAACCTCATCTGCGGTGAAATGCGTACGGAATGTTCCAAGTACCTTTGCCGCTGCATGAACCGTATAAAGATTCGGATCGTCGATACTCCAAAGTTCAGGGTTCTTCAGCATAACGGACATATGAGCGGTTTCACTCTTTCCCGGATTGACCTGAATAACCTGCTTCGAAACGGCTGCTGCCTCCGACTTTCCCTCTTTTACCAGAGAGCAGGTCACTTCGACTAATCTGTTCTGTAATGTTTTATTCTCGACATCTATCTGAGCCTGCAAAAAGGCAATATCATCAGCGATCTCTTTGGTATATACATAGACACCGTCAGGCACTATGTGTACCCTTGGGCCGTGAACAAGCTGCAGTCCTCTGAAAAGACCGGAACCGGTGTACCATCTGGAACTGGGTTGCGTACCGGTGTTCAGGTTAATGGTGATCCTGTTTGCCTCACCAAAGGTCACTGTGTCCGTGATATCGATTACAAACGGAGCATAACCGTAATGGTGCTCTCCGACCTTGCACCCGTTTACATCAACGGATGTGTGCATCATCGCCCCGTCAAACTGAAGCATGACACAATCGTCCTTCCATTCCTCGGGAATAAAGACGTTCTTTGAATAGTTGCAGATGTCTCCCGTGAAATAACCGGAATCATATTTGGCAGCTGCATCTTTGCTGACCTTTGTTCCGATCATCCCGTCGTGCGGAAGATCAACGATAATGCCGGGATCAGTCTTTAACATCCCGATAGAATCCAACACACCTCTTCTAAATGTCCACTTTTCATCCAGTCTTATTTCTTTCATTTTCCCCTCCGAAATAACCTATACCATCATCTTGATTTCTATAACAAAAACAACAACCCTATAAACATGAGCGCACCGGCCACATTGCCTTTCGCCGGGATTTTGGTGGGTGCCAAAGGAAGCATGATCACGGCTGTATTGAATACGCAACCCCATAAGGGAAGTCCCGTCATGCCTCTTACCACCATCACAAACAGTGTTACCAGTAAAACCAGCCATCCGGCATACCCTGCTGCCATGGTAACAATTGTCTTTTTTTGCAGTTCCAACATGGATGTTCGCGCCTCGGCAGTCCGTCCCAGGCGAATGTATCCCCATTCAACAACACCGCAAAGCACATGATGTACCACGATCGAAACCAGGAATACCACCGTCGAAATAAACATGATATTGGCCGCAGTTTCGGAATAATCTTTCATCCAGAAACACAGAGCAAAATATCCGAATCCGAAAAGGGTTATCGCAAACGTCCCCATGATCATCGATGCTAATGGGAACGACAAAGGCATATCGGCAAACATCTCCGACATCTTATCCTGATCATTGATATCCTTAAGATTCATCCGCCCCCTGGGTGTGTAACTCAGCAGGCAGTCACTTATCCCGCACAGGATATGTCCTATTATTGCCATCACTATAGCTGTCTTAATCATTTTCGTCACCTCACATTAATAGTAAGCGTATCACACTTTTATCCATAAGTCATGAACCAGTCACGGGGACGGTTCTTTTGACTGGTTTTTCAGTCACGTCCAGTCACATCCAGTCACGGGGACGGTTCTTTTGACTTATTTATATAATCTGACATTCCCTGCTGCCTGAACGATGTTACGTCCTATCCCTGTCAATCGCGAAATCTGCCGCACGGACAAACCTCTTTCTTTAAGTCTTACCAGCGCCGCATCTCTTTCTTTTTTGCCATAGTTCTGCAAAACAGCCCCGCTTGGTATTCCAAGACATCTGGTCATTTCCTCTTTTGCCCATGCATCGTTGTGTCTTGCTTCCGAAAACTCAAGTCCCGAATCTTTATCCTCCTGTTCAATATACTCTTTGTAGCGACTAAAATCGCCCAAAAGCCCCCTGATCACCGAAAGATCCATGAAAGGCAATGGGTGTTCATAGAGCCGGTAACTGTTCCAGCGATATTGCACCGCACTGCATATTCCGGCCTTCTGCGGATTCTTAAGAATATACCTGAACACCCGCAGGAAGGAAGCCTCGTTCTCTATAGGCTCACTCTTATATCTATCTTGAAAAAGATGTCCCACCCTCTCATATTTTTTGTTATAATGCCAGGAATAACTCACCCCGATCTTTTTCATCAATAGAGTTATGGATTCTGCTTCACCTTTTACCAAAAGATGTACGTGGTTATCCATAAGGCAATATGCACATACCCGCACATCCGTTTCCATGCAGTAAAACTCCAATTTCTTCAGATAATACCTGTAATCATAGTCATCTTCAAACAACAACTGCTTTCCGATCCCTCTTTCAATCACGTGCATATAAAGAGATGCACTCACTTTTCGGGCACAACGCGGCATCAATGATCCTCCTATATAAAACTTATTATTTTCACTTGGAAATCGTCCGAACAGAACACACTCTGTTCAGTACCCCGGAAAGGGGAAATAGAATCTCGAATATTTATAATGAACTATATCATCAGAACATTTATTTGTAAAGCAGTCACGGGGACGGTTCTTTTGACTGGTTTTTCAGTCACGGGCGTCAGCCCCCTGAATGTGATTTTCAACCAGTCAAAAGAACCGTCCCCGTGACTGATTATATCCGTTTCAGGATAACGTTCTTTTGGCGGATCTTGAAAGGAGTGCGTTGCTCCACTACTTCTCTGCAATAATCCAGAGTCTTCTGCATCTTATCCACGGCCTTCA
>JAIKZO010000063.1 GCA_024682115.1 Lachnospiraceae bacterium | reverse complement strand
GACATATAGAACATCGAATTGAGATTGACATCGATGATCCTGTTCCACTCTTTTACATCCGTATCCGTGATAAGTTTTACCGAAGATATCGCGGCATTGTTTATAAGGGCATAGGCTCCCGCAAAGGATGTCTTATTGCTCTCTACCGCTTCGTGGTTTCCGACATCGCAGAGCACAACAGTGACATCACTGTCATATTCTCCGGTGATGAGATTCTTTAATTCGTTCAGTTCGTATTCTGATCTGGAGCTTACGAGTACAAGATCATAGCCCTTTTTTGCAAGAAGAAGAGCCGTCTCTTTTCCGATACCGCGTGAAGCTCCGGTAATGATCACCTTTTTGTGTTCGTTCATCTTTTAAGCTGGTCGTATTTTGATGTTTCGGATATCTTATCTACCCAACCGATATGATATGCGGTTATCGGTGAGATCTCTTTTTCTATCTTGCCGTTCTTAAGTCCGGTGTCGAACATGATCTCTTCGGGATATGTCTTTTTGACATACTTTACGACATCCTCCGTGTACTCGGCTCCTTCATAAAGATCGTGAGCTCCGAAAACATGCAGGATCTCATGGGCATACTCGCAAGCATCCGAGTTGTTGTAAACGAGCACCGTCTCCTGTGGGATGTCCTCTCCGTCATAGGCTATGGCATAGCATCTGTCCTCGGTGTTGAAATACAGCATCATAAAGATACCGTCCGCGCCGTAGCTTTCTTTGATCTTCTGGTAATCTATCCTGGTGTTGACCTGATGACCTATCACTTCGTCGATCTTATCTTCAAACGCTTCATCGTCCGCTTCGAAATCGGTCGCGATACGGTATCTTAGGTTCCGGTCCTTGGTCCAGTCATAATCAAACTCAAGCTCGATATCGTTGTCTTCGGCCTGCTTTTCAAGATACTCCGTCGCCATATCCAGCTTTTTAAGAGTATCTTTCATCAGCGTCACGTTCCATTTATCGGAAGGAGTATCGACAAAAAGGCTCAATACCACGATATTTCCTTCAAGGATCCCGGCCATTCCGAGGTTATAAGCATTCCTGGGTTCACCGATATCGCCGAGCGCCGCCTTAGCTTGGGTGGGATATCCGAAAAGGGCTCCCGCCGGAGTCAATGCCGATATAGCAAGCACCGAAGCAATAAGTACGGCGATGTGTTTTTTACTGTCTGAAATTAACGAGATCATCTTTTTCACTTTACACAAACCTCTTTTTTAATAAGCATCAAAGCATATGAGCACGAAGCTCTTCACCCGAAAGGGGACTGAGGTAAGCGGGTGCAACATCGAATACGGTCTTGCAGCCTCTCATTCCCTCTTTATGCATGCGGCTTGCTGCTCTTGCATAAGCCACAAGGACCGAACCCGTGAACTCGGGGTTCGAATCGAGTTTGAGCGAATATTCTATGATATGGTTATTCTCACGGTTCCATCCGGTCTTTCCGGATCTTATCACACTTCCGCCGTGAGGTATTCCCTTGTGGTTCTTATCAAGTTCTTCCTGAGAGATGAAGTTAACGGTTGTATCATAGTCCGCAAAGTAGTTGGGCATCTCCTTGATCTCTTTTTCGATCCTCGCAAGATCCGCGCCTTCCTTTGCAACAACATAGCACTCTCTGGTATGCTTCTGTCTGGTCGTGAGCTCGGGCTGCTTGCCGGATCTTACCGCTTCGACCGCAGACTCGACAGGGCATGTGTACTGTCTTGCATCGGCAACACCTTCGATCCTTCTTATTGCATCGGAATGGCCCTGGCTCACTCCCCTGCCCCAGAACGTATAATCCGCACCGTCGCTCAATATGGCGTTGGCATAGGCCCTGTTTAAAGAAAACATTCCGGGATCCCAGCCGACACTTATGAACGCGATATGATCGTTATCCTTCGCGCTCTTATCAACATTCGCAAAATGCTCGGGGATCTTCGCATGAGTATCAAAGCTGTCTATAACGTTAAAGTACTTCGCATATTCGGGTGTCTGCCCAGGAAGATCCGTTGCGGAACCGCCGCATATGATCAGTACATCTATCTTATCCTTATAATCAAGTATATTGTTTACGGAAGCAACCTTTGCCGATTCCGTAAGTATCTTAACGCCCGAAGGATCGCGCCTTGTAAAAACAGCTACGAGTTCCATATCGTCATTCTGCTTTATCGCGCATTCAACCCCGCGTCCCAAGTTTCCGTATCCGAGAATACCTATCTTTGTCATAACCGATTCCTCCTAAGTCTGTAATAAAAAAATATTAAAACCTATCCGCCAAAAAATCAATGAAAATCACGCAAAAAGAAAGCCCGTCGCTTTGACAGGCTTTCCGATGATCATTTGTTAAAATTTTTATCAGGCTTATTCTTCATCCTTTTTCTTAAGAACCTTGGCTCCGCCGAATACGCTCATCATTGAGAGCATCAATCCTGCTACCATTCCGCCCATAGCTCCGTCGGCTGTCTTGGGTGATCTTCTCTTTCCGAGAACTTCTGCCTGAGGTCCTCTTCTCTCGCCGAGAACTCCTCTGCTCTTCTGTGCTCCGAGAACCGTGCTCTGTGCTGCTTCAACTACAGGTCTGTTAGCTCCGAGAACCGCTCCTGCGGGTGCCGGTGTTGCTGCAGCGGGTGCTGCTCCGAAATCGGCTGCAGGAGCTGCATCTGCTACTATCAGCGGAGTTTCAGCTACCGTTACCGAAGGCGTCTGCTCAAGTTCGAATATCTTCTGCTGATATTCGGTCCTGAGATCATCAAGCCTCTGGATCAGGTTATCTCTTTCTTCCGTGATCCTCTGGAGATTTGCCCTTGCGGAATCAAGATCGGTGTTGAGTGCTCTGATCTGTGCGATCTCATGATCACATTTAATGTCCTTGATCTGTCTCTCAAGGGTTCCAACATCTGCCTTTGCCTGAATAAAAGCGTTCTGTGAAGCCTGAGCCTTAGCTACAAGGTCATCGAGTGCATTGGGGATCAGTTCGAGGTTGTCGATCTTGTTACGGAAGTCGTCATTAAGAGATCTGTTGATCTTTACTTCCTTAGTCGCATCACCTTCTACTCCGTCAGTCAGATAGCTGTTGTTGTCATCCTGAGTTCTGTCGTATTCATAAAGAATAACGTTTCCGCTGTACCAGTTATCGTTTCTGAATCTGACTTTCAGTTCCTTTTCTTTTTTATTTCCTTCCTTCACGAAATAAAGTTCATCGGATTCCTTACGGAAAGCTGTATCCCCGTCAACATAGGTTCCGACTGTTTCAAGGGCTTCCTGGATATAGCTCGGAAGATCTTTATCCTGATACTGAACGTGAACCGTCTTTTCGAATATAACAATGCCTGCGTACCCGGGATTTTTAAGGTTGTTTGCATCTGCAGCCTTGTAATTGACGTACATGGTCTTAGACTGGTCATTGCCCTGATCGTCTTTTACGGTGTAATAAACCTTACCGTATCTTAATACATCTCCCTTGTTGCTCTTAAATTCTTTGTTGTTCTCATCATGATATGTATAAGCGCCACTTAATTCCTGCCAATCTGAATTAAACTTTTCAAAGGTATCATCCTCATCCATCGCGCCGCCGATCACATCAGGGATATAGTAATACTTCATCGTATAATAAACGAGTTTACGATACTCAGACAGATCTTTTACACCGCTTTTAGTTTCAAGATACTCCTCATAAGCCTTGATGGTCCTGTAACCTTCATCACTGTACTGAGACTTTGATAACTGTGCGGCTGCATACAGCTGATCAGCCTCTGTTGCAAGTCTGCGATCTCAGCAACGAGAGCTTCCGAATCGGCTACGGCTTCTGTCTTAGCCTCCTCGAATCTTTTCTTGGCATCATTAAGCTGTCCGACCTTTTCTTCGTATAACGCAACTTTCGCTTTGTATTCCTTGGAAAGATCATCTAATTCAGCTTCGATATCGGAAATTCTTTTTTCAGACGCTTTTACATCAGCATCCGCATTATCGGCTGCCTGCTGTGCTGTATTCATGGCAGCTTCAGCTTCTTCGGGGCTGCCTGCACCTTCAATGACAACGCTTGCTCCGTCAACTATCTCACCTGCTTTTGAATCGTTGGCTGCTTTTACGGCTTCTTCCATCTCATCGTCAAAGTTATATCCATTATTCTCATCGGGATTCTGGGGTTCATTATTATCATCAGCAAGAGTTGTTACGGAAGCAGCATTAAATGTAAGTGCTGCGAAGATTCCTATTCCCATTGCTACCAATACTTTATTCTTCATGATCTTTTTCCTTTCCGGCGTATTTATTTGCGCAATATAGTTTTAGTATTGCATCAAAAAAACAGTTCGGGCGCCATAACGTAAAATCAACGTTTGGCGCCCGATCAAGCGTGGGTTTGGCTAATATATTTTTATTTTTGAAAGTTACTCTTCAATGGTTATACGTCCCTGTCCGTAAGGCTCGGAATACTCTCCCCCGATCTCTCCGTTAAGCCTGTCGATTATATAGTCGATAAGGACCTGGTTATCCAGTTTGACACGGTCCTGGAGCAGGGGTGCTCCGTCAAACATCGTATACCCGTCTCCGTTGGAAAGGAGCATATAATCGTGGCCCGCAAGTGTGTATTTCTTCGAAGGGTCTATGGGCTCGCCGTCAACCTTCACATTCTTGACGCGTCTTTTCCCGCTTATACCGGTAAACATCGCATTTTCATCCTGACTGCAGGGATTGTCGACCGAAGTATCTATCTCATAGGTCAAGCCCGACACCTGTATGAAGCCTCCGTTTTCACCCGGCACTTCCCTGCTGCCCCATTCAAGAGCATCAAGTATCTGTTGCCCCGAAACCTCTATGACACAGAGCATATTACCGAAAGGATGTACGCTTATGATATCTCCGTATGTGATATCGCCTTTTTCTATATTGGTACGGATACCGCCTCCGTTGACAAACGCGATATCCGCTCCGGACTGATCGCGGTACGCATCCGCAACAAGGTCTCCGAGATTGGTCTCCTGCCGGCGTATGATCCTTATCGGTTTTCCGTCCGAATCCTTTTCAACAGGGTCCGATATCGTAAGATCGACTTTCGTCGTTGCCACCACCCTGTCAAGTTCCTTGGATAACTCGGCATTCGTTGTATCGACCTTTTCTCTCATATCGTTTCTGATATCAAGCAGTTCGGGAGCGGATATCTTATTATTCCAGTTCCATTTATCGATATCGTCTATCTCACCTTCGGCCGTGATGTGGCAGTAACCGACGGAACCGAGCGCGGTACCGACTGCTATCCTTGTAACCTCCCGGCCTTCTTTGTCGGTCATGACGACTTTATCCGTATCGTGGCTGTGTCCGTCAAAAAGCACATCTATGCCCGTGGTATTGGCTATGACATCCGCATAGGTCCAGGGTTCACATTCGGCTTCGTTACCGAGGTGACCCATGACTATGACTTTATCCGCACCTTCGGCCCTGGCATCGTCAACCGCTTCCTGAACAGCGGCATACAAAGCCTCTCCCGTACTGTCCTGCATGAAACCGTATATATAGTTTCCGAGCGAGTCCTTAAAATATGAAGGAGTCGAGGTCCTTAATGTGTCCGGAGTCGTGACCCCTACAAACGCGATCTTTTGTCCCGATACCTCCTTTATTATATAAGGATCAAAGACCAAATCCCCTTTACAGTTGAAATTACAGCTGATATAGGGAAATTCCGCCATCTTTGAAAGTTCAAGGAATCTTTCCATACCGTAGTCAAATTCATGATTTCCCGGGATGGCAATATCATATCCGATATCGTTCATCAGTTCGATGATCTTTTCGCCTTTAAAAATAGTTCCTACGGGTCGGCCCTGTATCGAATCACCGTCATCGACAAGGATCGTCTCGTATCCTTCATTGATGAGGTTATCCCTTATCTGCCGCAAGCCGGCATATCCGAAGCCCGTATCTATCCCGCAGTGAACATCGCTCGTCACGAGGATATAGGTCTCGCCGTTCTTTTCGCCGGCTTTTTCCTGTTCCGTTGTGGTCCCCGGGGACGGGGTTAGCGGTTCATTTGCGGCCGCCTCATCGTTCCCTGTTTCCTGCTCCACAGCAGTCTCCGGTGCCGGTGTGGCCTCCGGGGACGGGGTTGTCGGTTCATTTTCCTGTTTTCCCGAGCATCCCGCAACAAGAAGTATCAATATTGTAGTTAATCCTGCCGCTAATAGTTTTCTTCCGATCCTTTTCATTTTTCCACCAATCCGTATACTTTTTTTGTCAGGCTTTCGCAGTATTCCCTGGAAAAGCTGCTATCCTGCTTTTTTATTTCATTCAGAGCCGCAAGTTCGGGAGTGTATTGCTCGAGCGGATATACCGTTACGTTTCCGTCTCCCGATCCGACATGACAGACATAATTTCTTACCGTAAAGGCGTCTATCGAAACCTCTCCGTTTGCTTTCCGGCTTATCGTGATGTCGGCCATGCCGCCCACCATGCGGTTGGCAACACCGGACCCCTTGCCGGATGTCCAGTTAACGAAATTGCCGAGCGAATAGTAGACCGGCATATCTCCGTTACCATGATTATTTGTTATCTTCGTCGTATCTTCATCTTCATAAAACGCCATCGGCTCTATGACATGAGGATGAGTGCCTATGACAACATCGGCTCCGTGTTCCCTGAAGATGTTCATCCATTTCTTCTGGTCGTTGCTGATCCCGAGATTATATTCCGAACCCCAGTGTGGACAGACTATCGTAAAATCCGCTGTCTGTTCCGCCAGATCGAGCTGCGTTATCACCCTGTCTTTATTCAGCATGCTGACGGCATAAGGCATGTCCTTCGGGGCCGATATCCCGTTTGTTCCGTATGTATAGTTAAGTATCGCAACCTTTATCCCGTTTCTTTCTATTATAGGAACGGACTCCGCGGCAGCGTCTTTTTCATTATCATATATACCCGTAACAAGCATGTCGGGGTGTGTACTCCTCCAATATGACAGGCAGTTGACGATACCCTTTTTGCCTTTATCGAGAGCATGATTGGTCGCATGGCACACAACATCAAACCCGGCATCATGCAGCGCATCTCCGATCTCATAGGGAGCATTAAAAGCAGGGTATCCCGAAACGCCGAGTTCTTCCCCGCCGATTATGACCTCCTGGTTTACGATGGCGATATCGGCGCTGCTTATCTTCTGTCTGCTGTGATCAAAGATGAAATCAAAATCATACCTGCACGTAACGTCGTTCTTTGCCGCCTCTTCAATCGGTGTATGGAGAAGGATGTCTCCGACCATGATGATGTTGACGGAAGAAGTTTTCCCGGACGGTGCGGCTGCTCTTTGGGACGTAGCGGCTGATCCTTCCGATGTTGATTTTTCGTTATTATTCACATATGTGAAGGTATCTGTATCCGGTTTATCATATGCCAATAATCCGATCATACATATGAGCGCTACGCATTTTGCTGTCTTTATCATTGTTTCCAGGCTCCACCCGTTCCCCGATCTTCAATTGATGATTCTGATATGGTTAAAAGCATCCTGTCAGTCCTCGCCGACAAGATGTACTGTCTGATAATTGTGTCCTGTCGCCGGCAGAAACCTGTCTATGACATCACCCGTCTTCATCTTAAGGCTTGAGGTACATACGCAGGGATGGCATCCGAGATATTCTCCCTTCAGAACATCCTCATCTATAAGCAGCCTGACCCTGTGATCCTTGTCATTCATAAGCCCCATGATGCTTACCGCACCGGGTTCAATATCAAGGTATCTGAGCATATCCTCCGCATCCGCAAAAGAAAGCCTCGCCGAATTGATCTGCGATGAAAGTTCCTTGGTCTTGAACTTCTTGTCACCCGGCATCATCAGAAGATAGAAATCCGTCTTCTGCCTGTTACATAAAAAAAGATTCTTGCAGATGATCACACCGAGGATGGCATCGATCTCATTGCAGGCTTCCATGTTATCGGCTCTCTCATGATCGGTCCTTTGATATTCGATCCCCAGATCATCGAGAAAGTCATATGTCCGCACTTCTCTCGGCAGTCTGCCGTCAGTGTCCTTTGGTCTTCCGTTAAATAAATCCATTTCTCACACCGGTCTCTTTCCAAAAAGTATGTTAAGGCTGTCTACTCCATCAAGTATGTCATCATCTCATACTTAAGGTGACTGCCTTCAACGATCTCCGGCGGAAGCAGTGCTCTGGCCACCAGCTTAAGATCATCCGATTCGATATCCGTTCTTCGAAGATTGGCATAATCCCCGTCTATACTTACTACTTCGTAGTGCCATGTTTCCATAGTTTTTCCCTTCCTGTTTTCGCTACTATATCGTTCTATCGCTGTATTTATGTTTGTTCAGTGTTGTATGTATCTCTGATGATACATTCTTTTCCCGTAATATAACATACTGCCGGATCACTTATCTTATAACGTACTTTCGGCGGTCTTTCTATCTCAAAGATGCCCGGATCGTTTTTAAAATGCCTGGATTCCGCCACATATACCCTGCCATCCACCTGAAATCTGTAGATCGGTACATAGTATTTGTGCCTTACGCCTTTGGCATTCGGATCGATCTCGGTTCGCTCCTCGACATGATCGAGCGTTGTATCGGCTTTCCCGCGACATACGATCAGTACCGTCACTGTATGTACCAGATAAATTGACAGAGCCACCGCCATTCCGATAAGGACGAGTCCCACAAAATTCATTCAGTATATCCTCCACACACACGCTGAAGATATTTTACCATTTTTTGAGCATTCGGAACAATGATACAAATCAAAAACCGCCTTCCGGCGGCTTTTATCATCCGATATTCAGTTTAGCGGCCTCGGAGTCAATATGACCGCATTTCTGGCCAGGGATCGTCTTTGAGATTTCGACAGGAGCGGAGATGTCTCGCTGCCATGAATTTCTGAGTGGTATATGTTCATAGATGAAGGTTTATACAATACCAGCGCACCTGCATCAACACAGTTCTTCACATACAGTGATAGAATATGGCCCTTAAACCTCTGCATCATAGAGCTGACCACTTCTTTATCCGTTCTGTAATCGCCCCGATCAACGGGCAATCCTTTGGGGTCGGCAAACGCTGCCGACGAAATACTCCCGTCTGCTTTCCAGAATATATCGGCAATCTCCGGCGGGTACACCGCGCGATACAATTTCTCTGTATTCTTAAAAGACTCATCCATAAAACTCACCTGCAATGCTGTTAATAGAATCTATGCTTACCGGGATATCGGCATAGTTCTCTTCGCCGTTAAATCTCACAACAAAAACTTCTGCTGAATCTGATCTACCTATTTCGATCTCCATATGATCTCTGCGGGAATTATCATACTCAAGCTGTATCGTACCTAATGCTGTGGGAAAAATCTCAGGTTGGATTTTTAATCCATTGATCAGCTGCTCGACTTTATCAACCACCGTCTTCGGTATCGCCGAAGCCCCATTACCATTCCAATTATCCTTCATCGAACGGATCGAATTAAGTTTTTCAAGATTATGTGTCCTGTTGGTGCCCGAGTTCCCTGATACGTCCGTCGCCTTCCTGCCATCGTGAATAGCCATGGCATATTCAGCCACTCGGATACCCTGCTTTAACCTGTTGTATTCTTCCTCCGACATTATCACGACGTTTTGATTGTTCTTCCGGGGAACAAAAATCGTTTCTCCGCCATACGCCATATCAAAATACCTTTTGATATTAGTCCTGATATCCATCTGTTTGACCAGCAGCATTCTATCCTCCTTGAAC
>JAIKZO010000048.1 GCA_024682115.1 Lachnospiraceae bacterium | reverse complement strand
CAGCGTTCCGCATTCTGTCATATCAAAATCCGAAAGATCGATAAGAGGATATGATGTGAAATGCCTGTCTTCGGCACTGTATGTGACATAAACATCCATCTCATCTGCGCCGTATTCGGCATAATCTCCGGATATCGCATCCGCATTCCAGTATTTTCTGTTTATGACATATCCTTCCGGCCTTGTATCATCCGGCCAGTAGAAATAGATATCATCCTTTGCAAAAAGCTTTGCCCAGAATTCAAAGGTCTCGTTCGACTCGGGATAAGCGAATGTACAGCAGACCTTCACATCGGGATTTTCGTTTATTATCTCTTCGGTATATTCAAGTGCGGTCTGTACACCGTTACCTCTCCACCTGAAATAATCGGCTTCCCTTAACATCGCTCTTGCATGTGCAAGGATAAGAAGCACAAGGGCCGCTATATATATCTTTTTCCTGAGACCGTCCATGGTCTTCTGTCCGAAAGCACATACCACAAAAAAGAGGGCATATGCTATCGAAGAAGGAAGGATGTATCTTTCACTCATCCCGGTATCGGAATAGACAAATATCTGCGGGATCACGAATACGAGCGTAAGCACGACATCCATCCACATATTGACCGTATGATCGAAATATGTGAGCAGGATACCCGTAAAGACCAGCCCGAAAAGGATGAACCACTTAAGATCATGCCCTGCCGCGCTTGCCCAGTTTGATATATCGAAATTAACAAGGCCGCTCGTTTTATACTCCGTGGGAGTGATAAAGAAAAGGCAGGCGAGCATTACTTCGGCAAATATCAGTATGAGGAAAACATAAAACCATATCCTGTTTTTTATAAGCTCCCACGCCATCCTAAGCGTGGGGTTTTTACCGGGTTCTTCAGTAAGCTTTGACCGCATATCCGTAAAAAGGACATACAGACCGACAAACGGGAGCAAAAGGAACAGGTTTTCCTTAAGAAGCCCCATCATCTCGAAAATGATAAGGGCCATGACCATGTTGATCTTTTTTCCGTTTCTTAAATAACTTTCGACAAACAGGAATCCTGCCGAAAAGAACATGATCCCCTGTATCTCGTGGGTACCCAGCTTCCACCAGGTGGCACTTTGATAACCGACGAGAGCCACAACGGAAAAGACTGCGGATGTAAGCTTTCCGCAGGGATATACGTTGTGGTTTCTTGCCACAAAATAAAGCAGCGTCATCGAAAATGCCGTTTCGATCGCTTTTATGATGAAATAAGCGATTATGTTCGTCTTAAAGATCTCGGTAAGGACAGATCTGAAGAACATGTAAAGCGGTCTGAACCTTACACCTTCTTCCGTGACGTTGTAATATACCATGCGCCAGAAAGAAAGTCCGTTCATCCTGTCAAAGGTACATGTCAGATATTCATGATCATCCACGAGATGATAATCCGATGACATGGTCCCCATGATAAGGCATACACCGAATACGATCGCAAATGATGCAATGAGCACAAAAAGGATCTCGATATATCTTTTGTTATTCTCAGATGATTTCATTCAGATCCTTTTTTTCTTTCCCTTCTCCGATCATCAAAAACAGTGAGAGCGCAGATCCGAGTGCCCAGGGATATGCACCGAAATCGATCGGATATTCGTTGAACCTTTCGGTATCCATCGAAGCTCCGGGTAATATACCGTCTTCCTGAACACATATCTTAAGCGCCTCTATGCCGCGCTGCATCCTTGATTTATGGATACCTATGAGGATCTTGTCTTCAAGAGACTGAGCCACTGAATAAAGGATCATCGCGGTAGCTCCCGTATCGGCAGGTCCTTCCTTTGCCGAAAGCTGCCAGTGATAAAGACCGCCTTCACTTTGATAAGTCTCGACTTTATCTATGATCCTTCGATAGTACTGCTTTATCGCCTCGTAACTCTGTCTGTCGGCTTCCATGTAATAAAGCGTCTCGCTCATTCCCATAAGGAGCCTTCCGACACTCATTCCCCATCCGACGATACCGTACTTTATACCGGATGCGGAATCGTATCCCTGATAGGGAAGCATGAGTTTTTCATCCATTCCGTACTGCATATAATTCTGGATCATGACGACTGCGAGGTTCATCGCATTAATGTTGTTATATCTTTCACCGTATTTTGAAAGGAAAGGACAGAGCATTCCTATGCTGTCGGCATAGATCATCTTGTCTTTTCTCTCGGGATAGGTGATGAGCGATCCGTAGTCATCCGTTTCGTGCGAAAAGACGAACCTTGCTATCGCATCTATACCTTTTTTGTATTTATCCTGTCCCGTAAGCTGGTGAAGGTCTATGAGCGCCATTCCGGCATAAACATCCGAAATGGAATGGACCTTACAGCCCTTGCTTATCCACTTGTTGTAAAATCGCTTAACTACCTCAAGTGCCTCTCCGCCCTCTTCGGTATTGACGTTTTTCTTGTAATAATCCATCAGAGACTTGGCCAATATCCCGTTGGGGAAAGATATCTTGTCAAGCGGCTTTGAGTCCTTTACAAAAAGTGCCTGGAAAGGCCTCTTTAAATATGTACCGAGCGTATAATAGGGATAATGTAAAAGCTCGTATTGTGCCCTGTTGAGCATTTTTTCGATCATATGAACCTCTTACCTCTTCCAAATGTGGTAGATAAAAAGATAAAGTTTCGGAGACAGAGCGAAAAGAGATGTTTTTATCTTGTATCCCCTGTCCAGTTTTTCCTTTATCTTCGGATCTTCCGACATATATTTTTTTAATTTGTCATGGCATTCCTTGACACATGTGTCATAATTCTTGATTGTTTTCAAAGGAAGACATGCTATCTTTGAAGCGACCAGCATGATGGCTACCACGAGATTTTTGTGACAGTCCTGATCCTTTGTGTATTTGGTCATCATCTCCCAGCATTTTATCTGATCCATGAATGACATCTCAAAAGGTCTCGCCATGACACCCGTACTGTTCTCATAGTATCCGTAGCCCGTAAAGCCCTTGAGCTCTAAGATGCATTTAGCCTTATTAACTGCTTCTGCAAGGAAGAGCATGTCTTCCCCGACAGTCAGGGTCTCGTCAAAGAGCACCGGACCGTTTTCCTTTAAGAGCGAGCTTTGATATATCTTGCTCCAGCAGCGGCAGTTTCCTTTAAGGATCTCTTCCTTCATGTAATTCTCGGGGCCGTACTTTGTGGGCATGTATTCGCGATCGAGCGTATCGGTCACGTTATCGATATTGCTCCACTTAAAGAAACTGCAGCCTGTGATCTCGCTTCCCGAGTCGCGTGCGGTCTTAATGAGCCTGGTAAATATGTTGTGACTTACGATATCATCCGCATCCACAAACGAGATGAATTCACCCCGAGCTTCCTTTATACCCGTATTTCGGGCGCAGGAAACACCGCGGTCATCCAAAGGAACGACCCTTATGTTGTTGCACTTCGAGACGATATCTTCAAGGATGGCTCCGGTCCCGTCCGAAGAACCGTCATTGATGACGATGATCTCGGCATCGAGGTCCTTTACGGCCGTCCTTACGCTCTTCAGGCAGCGCCTTATGTAGTTTTCCCCGTTATGTACGGGTATGATGACACTTAATTCCATATATTTCCTGATGTTTCATCCTCGCTCCGGGGTTATAGAGGCAATAACCTCTGAGTACTCGTTGGTCTTATTTATATATTCAGGTATTATCTGCTCCAAATGGTCACGGATAGACTTTTCATTATCAAAAAGCCATTTGAAGGCGTTGGTAAGCTGGTCTTCGGTGGAGAGGCTTTGGACGGGAAGCACGTAGTTTGATATATCTTCCGTATCGAAAAGGTCTTTTGCTATACCTTTTGCCTTGACCGAATATCCTACAACGAGGGTCGGTACGCAGCTTGAATATGCTGCTATCGTACTGTGTGTCCTGGCTCCTACGAAGAAACGGCATTTACTGATGAGATATTTAAGCTCACGGCATTCCGTATCTTCGGCTTTAAATACCCTGCCGGTATCTTTGTATTTTTCAAAGAGTTCATCGATGCTCTTTCGATCATCGTTTCTTGCCCAGACTACATGCGGTATCAAAATGACGTTCATGTCGGTTTTTTCGATCACATATTCTATGAGCTTTTCATAGTTCTTTGCCGTGATCCCCACAACTTTTTCGTTGTCCTTTATCATCGGGCTTATGTTTATCCCTACAAAGTCCTTCGTGAACGAACCGTTTTCGCCGAATGCTTTTTCGTTACCGGGTGATACGATAAGGCTTTCCGGATCATCGGGCTTTTTTGTCTCAAGTACGAATGCCGGATCGGGAATGAACCTTATCTCGGGTCTGTTTTCCTCTTTTGCGAAGCATTCGTTCAATGCATCGAAGGTAATGCTCTCTCTTGCGATGATCGTATGGTATCCTGAAAGGTCCTTTACTATGTTACGGTCATTCAGGACTTCAGGTTCGATCGAACATCCCAAAAGCACCGTTTTCGAGCCCTGCGCATTGAATGCCGAATTCGTAAGCCGAAGATCATTCAGCATGATGTCATAGCAGTAGTTGTCTCCGCCTATCGATATCGCGACCGGATATTCGGTGTTTATTCCGGTGGCCGGATCTATGTGCTTTCTGTTACCTTTGGCCAGATATTCCTTAAACCTGTAGCGGATAAAGCTCTCACGGTCTTTGGTCATCAGCCTGTATACGGCGTAAAGTACATGCATGATCTTATGATCGTCAAAGCTGCGCTCCTGAACGATATCGTATCTGTCCTTCAGCGAGTACTTTTTATCCTCTTTTGCATAATAGGATATGAGTATCTTCTGTCCGGGAATGAGCCCCGAAAGGGCATTGGCTATGGCTTCGCAGCCGTGGTTCCCCGAGCCCGCATGCATATATAAGATTATCTTTTCGTTTCGACCTTCCGGCATCATCTGCTCCTGATCAATCTTTCATCCGCTCCCGATCAGTCTATCTGGTCTTGTAGTAGATCCAGAATGCGATCTTGAGCATCAGTATCTTTATCTTCGAAGGATCCTTAAGGACCGCGTAAACAAGCCTGTTTGCTTTGTCATCAAGCTTAACTTCCGTATTCTTAACGATGTTTGCCACAAACGGATCCTCGATAAGCTTTTTAAGGTTTTCCCTGCAGCCGGAGGGATTCCCGCGGACTTCGTTTTTCACAAGATGCAAGAAAAGAAGCACTTCCTCCCTGTCGAGGTCTTTAAGCATCTTTTCTCTTTCATCACCCGTGAACTTTTCTTCTATGATCCTTTTTATCACCGACTGATAGATCCTGTTATTCTCATACAGGTTCCTGTCATATCTGTGGACCATCGAATCCTTGATGTATCTGTAGTGGTAATAGACCTTACGGTCCATCATATATATCCTTGAAGAATCGAAGAGCACAGGAAGGATTATCGTCGAATCCTCGGCCATACCCACTCTCTCGTCAAGATTATGCGTGTTGCTCTCTATAAGGGATCGTTCGATAAGCTTCATGCACCGGCTGTACGAAATGATCCTGTGCTCGCGCCCCAGAAGTTCGGGGATTATCTTATTTTTTATCGTTTTCCTGTCGTACTCTCCCGGCTTCAGCGTCTGATAAACAAACCTTTCCGAACCGTCATCCATGGTTATGGCATAATCGCTGAGGACCACTTCACCCTTTATTCCCGAAAGCTTTTCGGCCATCTCTTTTAACATGACGGTATCTACATAGTCATCGCTGTCCACAAAGGTCACATATTCGCCGGTCGAAGCAAAAAAACCGGCTTTCCACGCGGATATGAGGCCGCCGTTTTCTTTATGTATGACCTTTATCTCGTCATGCAAAGCAGCGTACCGGTCGCAGATCTTTCCACTTTCGTCCGTGGATCCGTCATCCGCGATAACTATCTCCTTGTTGGGATATGTCTGCGCCAGAAGCGAATCCAGGCACTTTTCAAGATATTGTTCCTTGTTGTATACCGGCACGATCACGGAGATCTTCGGTTCATTTTTCATCTGACATTTCCCTGTATATTTCCGTCAGTCTTTCGACCGATCCGTTTATGTCGAATTCTTCCCTTACGAGTTTTTCGCCGTTTTCGGCAAGTCTTTTTTCAAGCTCAGTATCGTCAATGACCTTCAAAAGGCCTTCTTTGAGGGAATCCTTATCCTTTGGCTTTACCAGTATTCCCGTTTCGTTATCCATGACCATCATCGGGATACCGCCGATATCGGAAGCCACAACGCACATCCCGCCGTCCATCGCTTCAAGGATCGATACGGACTGTCCTTCAAAATACGAAGGCAGTGCAAATATGTCGCAGTCCCTTATAAGCTTTCTTTTTTCTTCCTCGTCGAGCCATCCTTCGATCTTAATTAGATCCGGGTTATCTTCGGCCTTTGACTTAAGGCCTTCATCCTCCCAGATACCAGCAAGGTAAAGGGTAAGATCTGGATGATCTTTTTTTATCTCGCATGCGGCATCGATGAGTTCACCGACACCCTTTTGCTCGCAGAGCCTTCCGAGGAAAAGTATCTTCTTTTGTCCGTAGCCTCGCTCCGGCGCTCCGTGTATCTTTATCGTATCGGGAAAGACCATTATGTCCCGTATGCCCGTCATTTCTTCAAAAAAATCTTTGTAATAGGGCGAGAGCACCAGAAACTTATCGGCCATCCCGAAAACGGACTTTACGTTTTCCTTTGCCTTATCCGAAAGGCCATTGTAGTAGTCCTTCCATTCGCCGCCGTGCTGGTGTATAAGTATCTTTTTGCCCTGCTTTTTTGCCTTTTTTACAAAAACCGATTTTCTTACAAAGCTGTTATCAGAGGCAACGTTTACATGCACGATATCCGTGTCTTTGAGTTTTCCGGAAAACTCAAGATATGCTTTTGCGGCAACGGCGAGCTTAAGGAATTTGTTTCCTTCGCGCATGGTCCCTATGTATGTAAGGTCGACCTTTTTATCCAGTCCCGCATCATAAAGGTTGTTCACGACTCCGGATATGCCGCCGTGAACAGATCTGTCGGGACCTATCATCAGAACACGGATATTCTGTTTTTCTGTCATGCTATCCTGATTCATGTTTTGCCTGCGGCCTTGTCCGCATCCCGGGAATGATCCGGCGATCACCAAGACAAGCGTCCGTTGTTTTATTCACCTGTCACTTTGACCCGCGTCCGGTGAAGACGACCGCGATCGTCTTTAAAAGTATCTTCATATCAAGTGTAAGTGACCAGTGATCTATGTATTCGAGGTCGTATTTTACGACATCATCGAAGTTATCTACATCGGATCTTCCGCTTACCTGCCACAGTCCCGTAAGACCCGGCGTCATGGATATCCTTCTCCTGTAGTATCCGTCGTATTTTTCGAATTCATCCTCTGTGGGCGGTCTTGTTCCCACAAGGCTCATGTCACCCTTAATGATGTTAAAGAACTGCGGGAGTTCGTCAATGCTCGTCTTACGAAGGAATTTGCCGACTCTCGTGATCCTCGGGTCATCCTTCATCTTGAACATCAGTCCTTCGACCTCGTTCTGCGATTCGAGTTCCTTTTTTCGTTCCTCGGCATCTATGTACATTGAGCGGAATTTATAGATCTTAAATCTTCTTCCGTTACGTCCGATCCTCATCTGAGAGAAGAACACGGGTCCTTTCGAATCAAGCTTTATCGCAAGGGCAACAAACGGCGTAAAGATTATCGTGATGATGCAGCCTATGATAGAACCTACTATATCCATCGCCCTCTTTATGAGGAGCCTTTTGTAACTGCTCTGGAAATGGGTGAAGGTAAGTACGGAATAATCTCCGAACCTTCCGACTGAAGATCTTCCCCAGTCCATCTCGGGCATCTCGATACAGAAGTCGCATCTGACACCCATGTCATAAAAGAACTTCATGAGTTTATTGACTTTACCCGTAGGCCAGTCGGGAGCATAAATGAACACTTCATCGACCGCCTGCTGCGTCATCTTTTCGTAGAAGTCATCATCTATATCATCCGTAGAGAGTGTGTCGATGATCTGGTAGCTGAGGTCGAGATGTTTTTTAAGTCTTTCGGACGTGCCTTCCGAAAGCTCTTTCTGCGTGATCACGAGTACCTTTGTTTTTACAAGCTCCGACTTGTAATAAACTTTCATCGCCTTTTTGAAAATAAGGTGAAGGATGAACATCAGCACGACATCTATCACCGCAAAATAGCCCATCACGAGTCGTGAAAAATCCTTCGCCCACTGGAAGAAGAACAACGGGATCATCACGACCATGATCACCACGGTGTTCATCTTTATTATCTCGTAGAGTTCCCTCGCGGGACTTCTTTTCATGATGCCGTTATTCCATGGGATCATGAATGCGTAGATCGTTGCGATGAACACGCAGACAAGGCACACCATGAAATGGCTCTGCTTATCTCCCATATCGCGGAAGTTGCCGAATCTTATGTATGTGGCGAGTATGAATGAGAGCACGACGGTAATTATGTCGAGCATCCACAGTCCGTATGTGATTATGACTTTGTTCTTACTGTTCATATATGTTCTTTCTTAAGTGCGTTCCGGTCTTCCTCAATGTGCCCGGAGCAGCCTGCGTTCAAGACTTTTTATTATCCTTTTGATCCAGTAGGCCGTATTTTTGCTGGTGAAAGTCATCTTCATCGCAAGGGTACGGATCCCCGAAGGTTTGGTGTTTGCCAGCGCATACTTTGCGCTCCTTGCTTTGTAGGCTGTAAGCTCGTTCCTGCATTCTGTAGGTGTAAAGAGCCTGCCTTTTTTATCCATGTATCTGAATATCGAGTAAATGTTCTGCTCGGATGCCCAGTATCCGTCGGATACGTTGTATCTTGCCCAGTATTTGGGTGCGATCGCATACTTCAGCACATCGGACGTAAATGCCGGAAGGATCGCAAACGAGGAATTCGAAAGGATCAGGTACTGTGCGTTCTTTATCGTCACGTAATCCTTTGCGATATCGAAATGATGAGCTTCGATCTTCGGGAACATCCTTTTTGCCGCAGCCTCATCATCCGTGATAATCATGAATTCCATATCGGGTCTTATCCTCTTCATGGCTTCCATCGCATTGACGAAATACTTTTTCCCGATATAAAGCTCCGGCGATCCGGTGTATTCCCCGCCTCTCATGTTGATGATACAGAGGTTGTCCCTGCAATATTCTTTGGAGTCGTATTCGGGCTTTACCTTAAGCCATCTTTTAAGATCATCGCGGTACTTAGCAAAATACGATTCATCCTGAAGATTCCCGTATATCAGGGTGTTATCTTCTACGTTCTTTAATCCATCATCGGGGCCTGCGACATAAGCGCCGTGTTCCATATCGTGTTTCGAGTTCGGAAGATAGAGGCGGACTTCTTTTTCGTCATACCTCTTCATTTCCTGCTCGGCCTCGGGGGTGATGTTCGTCCCAAGGTCTACATCCATGAAATACATCCCCTTGTCGTTATGGATGTTCATGGCGAAAAGCTCCTGCGCTGCCGTTCCAAATTCACAGCCTTTTTCGGCAGCCAGTGCTCTCGCGCTCACATATACGAATAACTGGTTTCCCAGTCCCTGTCCTTTAATGAATTTCGTACCTATCATATCCGTATGTATACCGCTCCGGCGGTGTCGTTCATCTGATCCGTTGAAAGCCCGGTCCTATTTTCGTGATCTACGAAAGGCTGGTCTTAATGAGTTTCTCATCCTCAACCTTGTATATGACATCGCAGTTGGCGATGGTGTTTAACCTGTGCGCGATGATGACCATGGTCTTTTTGCCGTGCAGGCTGTTCACCGCTTCCATGACCGCCGCCTCGGTTTCGTTATCGAGCGCGGATGTCGCCTCGTCGAATACGAGGATCTCGGGATCGTTGTAAAGAGCTCTTGCGATACCGATACGCTGTCTCTGTCCGCCGGATATCCTGACACCTCTGTCACCTATCTTCGTATCAAGTCCTTCGGGCAGCGATTTTACGAAGTCGGCAAGCTGCGCTTCCTTTAAAGCTTCCCAAAGCCTGTCTTCGTCGATCTTATCTTCGTCTATTCCGAACGCAACGTTCTCTCTTATCGATTCATCGATGAGATATATGGTCTGGGGAATGTATCCTACCTGCGCAAGCCACGATTCATAGTTCTTAAAGATGTCCACGCCGTCACAGGTTATGGTTCCCTGCTGTACATGCAAAAGTCCCAGAAGGATGTCAACGATAGTCGATTTACCTGCACCCGAAGGTCCCATAACGCCGACCGACTGTCCTTTTAAAACTTCCATGTGAGCATCCGTAAATATGTTCTTATCGGTATCGGGATAATGATAATAAATATGATCAAGCTCTATCCTGTCGTTAAGGGTAAGCTTTTCTTTCTGTGAATTGGCCCGGCGGATCGCAAGTTTTTCATCGTTCTTCATGCCTTCCTTCAGATTCTCGTATACATAGTCGAGACTCGGCTGCATATATGCGATCTCCGTCATATAGGTGTTTATCC
>JAIKZO010000023.1 GCA_024682115.1 Lachnospiraceae bacterium | reverse complement strand
GTATACATATAGTTGAAGATGTGATCCATTTATGGCATTTTCACATAAACAAACAGTGGAGGCTCTAGGATGGATAAGGCGCTTCCGAAACTTTATCTTATCATGGACAACTATCCTTTCGGTGATGAGGAGAGTTCTTTTGTTGCGCCCGAGATACCGTTCCTTCTTGGGAAGTTTGATGTAACGATCCTGTCGCTTTCGGTAAGCGATACATTGACCAACGATGTCGATGAAAGGATAAAGCTATACCATTTTGACAGAAAAGCTCCGTTCGTCATGAAACTGCTCGACAGCCTCAGCTATTTTATTAATCCCGAATGTAAAAGGGAACGTAAGGAAGTAAAGCAGGATAAAGAACTTAAAAAGATTAGATCATTGGAAAGTCTCTTTTTTTACAATGATGCGAGGAGATTTAAAAGGTTCATCAAAAAGAACGGTATCATAGATCCTTCTGAAAAAGCCATAGTCTATTCATACTGGTATTCGTTCGGAACATATGCCGCACTGCAGCTTTTTTGCAAAAACGATAACATAAAGGTCATCTCAAGGTGTCACAGATGCGATCTTTACGATGAAGGCCAGCAGGGACAAAGGCAGCTGTTCAAGCCTTATATGAACAGCCTGATTGACAGGATAATCTTTATAGCCGAGCATGGAAGGAAGTATTTCATCGACCGGTATAGCGCTGAGTATGAAGGGATCAAGGATAAATGTCTTTTATACCGTCTGGGAGTTGAAAGAGAATTCCCGCTCAACAAAGATGAAGCAAAAGATGGAGTCTTCACCCTGGTAAGCTGCGCAAGGGTAAGCGAAAGAAAGAGAGTTGATCTTATCGCCGAAGCGCTTGGACTTTTGGAAGCAGACGATCTTAAGGGAAAAGAAAAGATAAGATGGATACATTTCGGTGACGGACCGGAGTTTGAAAAACTTAAGGATATTGCGAAGAAAAGACTCGATACCAAGCCGTTCATCGAATATGACTTTAAAGGTAATGTCAAACCCGATGTGGTAACAAGATACTATTCGGAGAACCATGCGGATGCCTATATCACAACATCTTCTTCCGAAGGCTGCCCCGTAGCCATGCAGGAGGCGATCGCATACGGGATACCCGTAATCGGAACGGATGTGGCGGACATTCCCTATATGATTGACGGAAACGGGATCCTCATAAGTGAGAACCCTTCTCCGGAGGAAGTCAGGGATTCGATACTTAAGATCATGGATTCGGATAAAGCTTCAACAGATAAAATGAGAGCGAGATCCGAAGAGATATGGAACGAGAGCTTTAATGCCCAAAAGAATCATTCGGAGTTTACATCATTCCTAAGAGAACTGGTGGAAGCATAAAGGAAGATAAATGTTTTTGGATTTTATAAAGTGCCTTAACAGGTGCAGGATTCACAGAAAAGAAAAAGAATTCACGGATATGGTCCTTAACGGATATAAGAGCCCTTCGTATCTGAAGATCGAAGAAAAGGGCGACGAATATCCGGGAAAGATAGTATATCTCATTAAGGAATTCGGCTATTATAACGGCTTTTTTTCGGAGTTTTTGTTCCTCCTTAAAAAGCTGCTCTTTTGTGACGCACACGGATTTGTGCCTTTCGTAGATTGGGGCAGCAACCTGCTTTACTTTGAACCGGAAGGAGTTAACGGAGAAAAGAACGCCTTCCTGCATTACTATAACCGCATAAGTGAAATTGAAGATGCTTCGAAGGCTTCGTTCGTAGTAACGGCGGACGATCCGCATCTTGACTGGGTATATGAAAAGTACGGTTGCTATGCCTACCAGTACCCCGAAGAGTATATGGATGCTCTCTCAGGGATGGCGAAAAAATACGTGTCATTAAACGACAAACTTAAGGCAGAGTTTACAAAGCTCTTTGAAGAGATGACCGGGAATAAAAAGACTCTTGCGGTACATTTCAGGGGTACCGATTACAGGAGAGAATATAACAGACATCCCAAGTTCATCACAGTCGAAGAAGAGATAGAAAAAGTAAATGAGCTCATCGAAGAAAAGGGCTATGAGAGAGTGTTCCTTGCCACCGATGAAGTTGAAGCGATAAATAAGTTCAATGACTCTTTCGGAGATAAACTCATCTACTTTGATGACGTACGCCGTGCCGAAAACGGAGATGAATCCGTAGCGTTTACGAAGACGGAAAAGCCCGGAGAAAAGTAC
>JAIKZO010000159.1 GCA_024682115.1 Lachnospiraceae bacterium | reverse complement strand
ACGGAAAACAGATTAAGAAGCGTGACCAGCACGATAATAAAGATCGTTTTCATATCTCACTGAAATCCATATCCATGGCTGCCTGAATATCGTATCCGGGGTATGCTTCCTTAACGTCCTTACAAAGTTCCGTAAAGACCTGATGACGGTCATTTGCCTCAAAGCTTATGACCGTATCGAACCTTATCACTTTGTCTTCTTTGTTTATATAAAATCCGTGCATCTGAAGAACATGTTCGTGAGACATTACGATGCTGCTGACTTTTTTGCGCGCTTCCATGACCCACGGATCCTTTGTATTGATGGAATAAACTCCGATCGCCGTAAGGATGACTCCGTGTTTTTCATAGATGTCTGCAACGATCCTTCTGGTCAGGATGTCGATCTCACCTGCCGAAAGAGTATCGGGAACCTCGATATGTACCGAACCGTTATAAGAGTCCGGGCCGTAATTATGCAGTATAAGGTCATACGCTCCGGAAATCTCGGGATATTCCTTTATCGCGGATTTTATCTTTATTACTATCTCGGGATCGACCCTTTCACCCAGGATCTGCGACATGGTACTGCGAAGCATCTCCCAACCGGATTTGATGATGATAAGGGCGATTACCGCACCGAGCCATGCTTCCAGGGAAAGACCGAAAAAGATGTATATGAGTGCTGCGACTATTGTGGATGCGGAAATGATGGAATCAAGCAGTGCATCCGTTCCTGAATTTATAAGAGAATCCGAGTGCGTTTTCACGCCGACTCTTTTAACATAGGTTCCGAGCGCTATCTTAACTATCACGGCGACAGCGATTATGACGATCGTGACAGTCGTATACTCGGGTGTCACGGGATCTATTATCTTTTTAACCGACTCGGTAAAAGCCGTAATGCCGGCATAGAGTACGATAACGGATATCACCATCGCACTAAGATATTCTATCCTTCCGTATCCGAAGGGATGTTTTCTGTCCGCCTGTCTTCCAGCAAGTTTTGTACCTACTATCGTAATGACCGAGCTTGCGGCATCGGATATATTGTTTACCGCATCCATAACAATGGCTACGGAGCTCGAGGCCAGTCCGACCGCTGCCTTAAATGCGGCGAGAAAGAAGTTGGCAACTATGCCTGTTATACTTGCGCGTATTATCTCCCTGTTACGATCGATCATTATCTTTTCGCCTTCTGTCGGCATATGATCCTCCTTTTTATGTCTGTGCGACATGGATATTTATGGTCCGGCGATAGCGGCCTTATCTGTCCCCCGCCTCGAAAGCCCTCATCATTATTATACGACCTTCTTCTCGTAAAGTATTTCTTAATTTTTTGTAATCCGGGATCACCGATCCCACAAGCTCCCAAAATCTCGCGGAATGATTCATTTCCTTACGATGACAGAGTTCATGTACTATGACATAGTCCTGAACTTCCTTTGGCAAGAGCATCAAAAGGCAATTAAAGTTAAGGTTACCTTTTGCGCTGCAGCTGCCCCAGCGTGTCCGTTGCACTCTGATCGTGACCCTTCCGTAGTTCACCCCAAGCTTTGAAGCGTATTCTTCAACTCTTGGGGGGAATTCCTTCATCATCCTGTCAGCAAGTGCTTTTATCTCTTCTCCGGTTATCGGTCCGAGTTCGGAGATGAGTGCTTCCATTTCCTTAACCCTTTGCCGCATCTCTGAAAGATGTTTCTTTATCCAGCTTTCTTTTTCGACAAGGAATGATTCTATATCATTTTTTGAAACCCATCGAGGGGCACGAACGATAAGAACCCCCGATGGATCTATCTCGATCCCTATGGTCTTACGCCTGCCCCTGATGAGTCTGTATTCCGGCATTCCTTTATCCATATGACATTGATCCCGACGGTTTTGGAATGACCTCATCCTATATCAAGTTCTATAGGCTTGTCTATCTCTTCTCCGACGTATTTGCCGTTCTTCCTTCTCTGCTTTACGCATTCTGTCAGCAGATATTCGATCTGTCCGTTGACGGAACGGAAATCGTCATCTGCCCATTCGGCTATCGCATCATAGAGCTTTGCCGAAAGTCTTAACGGAACCTGTTTCTTTTCCGCCATTAATACAGACTGCCCGAATTAACGATGGGCTGTGCATCGTGATTACCGCAAAGAACAACCAGTAGATTTGAAACCATTGCCGCCTTACGTTCCTCATCAAGTTCCACGGTCTTCTTTTCGTTGAGTCTCTCAAGTGCAAGCTCAACCATTCCAACAGCACCGTCTACTATGAGCTTCCTTGCATCTACAACTGCTGCCGCCTGCTGGCGCTGGAGCATAGCCGCTGCAATCTCGGGAGCATAAGCAAGATATGTGATCCTGGCATCAACTATCTCAAGTCCGGCTTCCGTAACCTTGCTCTGGATCTCTTCTTTTATGCGCTTAGCCACGAGCTCGGTAGATCCTCTTAAGCTTCCGTCATCGGCTTCACCGTCGCCTGTCGTATCTACGTTATCAGTTACATCGTAAGGGTAGATCTTAACAACGTTTCTGACAGCCGTGTCACATTGAAGCGAAAGATACTCTTTGAAGTTATCTACGTTGAATACAGCCTTTGCGGTATCGGTAACTCTCCACATAACGGCTACGGCTACTTCAACGGGATTACCCAGCACATCGTTGACCTTCTGCTTGCTGTTTGAAAGAGTCATTACCTTTAATGAGATCTTTTTGCT
>JAIKZO010000120.1 GCA_024682115.1 Lachnospiraceae bacterium | reverse complement strand
TCCGCCGGAAAGTGACGCTCCGCCCTCGCCTATAACGGTCTCATATCCGTCCGGAAGGCTCATGATAAAGTCATGGCACCTTGCTTTTTTAGCAGCCTCTATCACCTTGTCCATAGGAGCATCCGGCGACCCGAAACGGATGTTGTTGGCTATCGTATCTTCAAAAAGATATACCCTCTGGAATACGAAGCTGAAATTCTTCATGAGTGAGTCAAAACTGTATTCCTTAACGTTCTTACCGCCCAGGAGCACTTCGCCCGACTTTACATCCCAGAATCTCGCCATCAGATTCGTAAGTGTTGTTTTGCCTCCTCCCGAGGGTCCGACTATCGCTGTTGTCGTATTAGCCGGGATCTTAAGAGAGATATTGTCTATAATGGTTCTGTCCTCATATGCGAACGAAACATTTTTAAGCTCGATGTCCATGCTTTGAGGTCTTTTGTCAGCACCCTCGGTATCCATGGGAGGGATGGACAATACTTCATTTGCCTGGCTGACCACTATGTTCACGTTTCTCATAAGAGCAGAGAATCCGCCCATCATATCCAGGCTTTCATATACCATAAACGATGAAATGATCATCATTATCGCATAAAGAACGGGCATGGTCCCGTTGAGACAGAAGATCACTGAACATAGTGCCATCAATACACCTGTCAGTTTCGTGGTGATCCCCTGAAGACACATGAACGGTATGACCGCATATTCAAGCCTGGTATCGGCCGCCTGTTTTTCCGTTATAGCGCTTTCAAGTTTTCTTGCCATCTTACCCGTAAGATTAAAATTCTTAACTTCGGCTATTCCCTGAATATACTCGATGACAGCCGTAACAAGGCCCTCGTCCGCCCTGGATTTTCTGGGTGCTGCAGGTATTGTGGCTTTCTGCATCATTGTGTTGAAAAATGAGAAAAATGCGATTCCCACCAGAAGTATCAAAGCGATCCTTACATCAAAAATGAGAATACATACAAATATGACAGCAGTTGTTATTATTCCCTGAGTTGAGATCATCACCACAAGTGTTGCAACATCCGCAAGCATTTCCATCGTATTGGTCGTGATATTGGTGATCCTTCCCAGGCTGTTAGCATTAAAGAATCCCATCGGAAGGTATCTCATGTGTTCGGCTATCTCCACACGCTTGTCACTGCAAGTGTTGTAGCTTCCTTCCGTTTGAAGCATCGTGGTCTTAAGTCCCACGAGAACCTGTCCCAATATTGAAGCACACATCAACGCAAAGGATATCCAGACATTTCTCATACTCATGTCTTTGTTTAGGATCCCCTGCAGGATAACAGCTATTGCCGGGATCCTCAAAGTGACGAACATAGCCTTTAAAACACCAAGGAGCATCGCCTTATACAGTTTGGTGCGATTTGTTTTATTACAAAAGTCAAAATACATTTTTAAAGTCTTAAACATTATGCCACCTCCGAATCTTTTGATGAGATATGGGCATCCCACATATCCCTGTAAAGCGGACAGCTATTCAATAATTCATCCTGCGTTCCGCAATCCGTGATCTTTCCGTCGTCAATGACTATGATCTGATCCGCGGATACAATGGTCGATAATCTGTGTGCGATCACGATAAGAGTCTTTCCGCTGACAAGTCTGGCAACACATCTTTGTACTATCGCTTCATTCTCGGGATCGGTGTATGCGGTTGCTTCATCAAGAATCACGACAGGAGCATTCTTGAGCATTGCTCTTGCTATGCTGATCCTCTGTCTTTCTCCGCCTGACAGGTGGCCTCCCGCCCCTCCGACGATCGTGTCATATCCTTTTTCAAGATGCATTATAAAATCATGACATCCGCATTCTTTGGCCGCTTGGATCACATCTTCATCAGACGCTCCCGGTCTTCCCATCCTTATGTTTTCCATTACCGTTTCATCAAACAGATAATTGTCCTGAGATACGTAAGCGATATATTTGTTGTATTCGACAAGCGGTATATCCTTTATATTTACGCCGCCGTATAATACTTCACCTTCATCCACATCCCAGAAAGAAGCTATCAGTTTTGCTATGGTTGATTTGCCGGATCCCGAAGGCCCTACCAGAGCGTTGACCGTACCTTCCTTTATCTTAAGGTCTATGCCGTGAAGCACTTCCTGATCCTTATATCCGAAATGAACATTTTTAAACTCTATATCATTTCCCTGCGGTTTTGTTTTCATCGCATCCGGGCGCTGCATTTCGCGCTTTTCAAGGATCGTAACTACTTCTCCTATGATAGAGCCTACTTTGGACAGATTATCCACATGACCGGCTATGACCATGAACGGAGAGACAAGTCCAAGTGTCAGAATGATAAGCAGCAAAGCATCCGTTCCGTCAACTCTTCCCGTAAGATAAAACCATCCGGTAAAGGGAAGAAGCGAAAGGAGCTGTGCCGGAAGAAGCGTCATTGCCAGATTCTGCCAAAGATTACATCGCCTCATCCACTCTATAAAACAGTCTGCTCCTTCCTTTGCCGCAATAATGAATTTTTCATATGAGGTCTTTGTTTTTCCGAAAGCCTTAATAACTTCTATTCCGTTGATATACTCTACCGCCGTATCATTAAGTGCCTTCGTTTTAACGATCGTGTTATTAAAACTCTCTTCCGCTCCTCCCATCATCAATCCGTAAAATACTGCCCCTAACGGGATCGAAAGAAGCGAAAGAAGAGCCAGTTTCCAATTGACGTTAAGCATTAATATAAATATCCCGACAGGAACTATGGCATTTGATATGACTTCGGGAATGATATGTGCCAGGGTGGTTTCAACCGAATCCACCCGTTCCACTATTATGTTCTTATACGATCCCGAAGAATCATCAAGCACATCACCGAGCGGCATGACACTCAGTTTCTTTGTAAGTCTTCTTCTTATCTCCGCAAGTACCCCGAATGTAGCCTTATGTGACATGGTCGTTGATATGGTATGAAATATCTTGTTGACGAGCCAGCATACGGTTATATATCCGCACTGTACAAGGTAATACTTTATATCCCTGTTTCCGTCTATCAGCGATCTGATGATATTTGCGATAAACAGATAAGGTATAAATCCTGCCGTTACGCTTATTACAGCCATTATCACACTTGTAATGTAGGCTCTTTTATTCATGCCGGCAAATTCAAACACCCAGCTCAGAGTACTTCTTTTTTTCCCTTTCTTTTCCATAAACCTTTCTTCCTTTCAATATATTCAGTTAGCAATTGCTAACTATATGCTTTAAAAAATGCCTGATCCTTATCAGGCAATATTTTTCTATAAACCTAAAAAGTGCTTCATCCCCGCAAGCGCAAATTCCGATGCAAGCGCCGTTTCGTGAACAACTTCTTCTTCCGTCTTTCCGTCGATCAGCCCGTCAAAAACGGCAGAAACAACAAAATGACTTATCTGCCTTATCAGTCCTTCCGACAGTTTCTCGGGGTTACTGATATATGGGCGGCATCGGTCCATAAATTCCATTGTATTTACGGCCTCTACTGCGGCAAGCATGTCGACAAAGTTTTCATACTCCGTTCCGTTACCTGCAGTAAGTATCATCCTGAAAATATCGGCATGTTCAAATACAAAGTGGATTAGGAGTCTGTTCGATGAAAAGGTCTGTTCCATGGATCTTCGGATATCTTCAACGGAATGTATCTCCATGTAGGTTTCGTTTTCACCTTCATACAGTTTCTGCAGGCCGTCAACGACAGGTTTTACCAGACTGGAAAACAGATCCTCTTTACTTTCAAAATGAGCATAAAAAGCTCCGTTCGTAACTCCGGCATCTGCGCATATCTGTCTTATCGAAGCCCCGGAAAATCCCTTTTCCATGAAGTGAACCATGGCACTTTTCATTATCCTGTCATGAGTCTGATCGTAATCGTATCCCATAGGATCACTCCTTCCGCATAAACATTACTTCGTAATATTACACTGTAATATTTAGGTTGTCAAGAAGCATTTATATTATTCTGATCGACCTTTTTCTCACATTTTCCCCTTACCATCCTATGGTATACACCGTTCTATGCCACGAACAAACCTTTCGGGTGCAAAGGGAGCAAGACCCCCATGCCCGACATTGGATACCTTTCTGAATATAGCATGCGGATAGATTTCTTTTACATATGCCACATCGCTCCTGCGGTCTTTTACTTCTTTTTCCGCGATCCAGTATTCAATATGCTTGCATTCCGTATTGATAACCTCCGGCATCGAGTAGTTATTGCATGACTCAAATGTTCTCCAGATCGTTTTTTCACTGATCATCTTAAGTACTTTGGCGGCATACAGGACATCTTCTTCTGATAGTTCATCCATGGAAAACGCCTTTTCAAGGAGCTTTGCTCCCCCGATCTTACCGATGTTTATCATTATAAAATCTTTCACGGCTATCAGTCTTGTGATGATCCACGGGAGTCTGTAGGGCGCTATCCCGCCGTCAATGACCGCACTATTGATATTTATCCTGTTATCGGATAGCATTCTTATCACAATGCTTCCGCCCATTGAGCATCCATAAATACAGTCAACTGTACGCATTCCGTTTTCTATAAGCCAGTTTTCAAGATCTTTCGATATTTCCTCGACACTCGTAAAATCATTCCTTACATCCGGGTCGTATCCCGGAATTGCCGGGATAACCAGATGGTATTTCTTCTCCATGAGCGGGATGACATATTCAAAATAATCCCACATCACAATTGAAGGGTGTATCAATACGATAATCTTGTCATTCTCTTTTCCGAATTCATGTACTGTCAT
>JAIKZO010000171.1 GCA_024682115.1 Lachnospiraceae bacterium | reverse complement strand
TGTCGGTCGGATGTTCCATAGAAAAAGGAAACGACACAAAAGTGTTATCCGCAGGCAGAGGTATATCCGCAACATAGTCGTTATCTGTTTTAAGGGTGATACTCAGATCTGTTTGGGATCCGTATGAAATATCGATCGTATAGTTTCCCTTCGGGAGAGAAAAAACACAGGAGTCCGAAGGAGAGGGGTAAAGGGCAGGATCAAAGGTATAGCTTTTTGCGCCCCTGTATTCCTTATAAATCCCGAAAAGGGACAGGACAAAAAGAACAGCTATGACCGTATAAAGAATGATGGGGGATCTTTTATCAGCAATCAAAATATCTTACCTGGAAAAATGATCTGCCGGAGATGGAAAACGCAGAGGGTGGGATTCGAACCCACGCACCGGAGACCGGCCTATAGCATTTCGAGTGCCACCTCTTGGACCACTTGAGTACCTCTGCTTAAAAATTGACATCACCCATTATAAAACCCATATAAAAGATAAGTCAACCCAACAACAAATCTATTTGAGGAAGATTTTCATTTGTGGTAAAATATAGAGACTGCGAATAGTAACAGCGACATGTTTCGGGCACTGCCGGGGCATGTCCTGGATTGTTACGGTGTATTGCTTATATGCAGTGCAGAAATGGGGGATATATGAAAAGAGTAGGATTTCTTACAAGCGGCGGCGACTGTCAGGCACTGAATGCGGCTATGAGGGGTGTTGTTAAAGCACTTGTCAACAGCGGGGAACAGATCGAGATGTTCGGTTTCCTTGAAGGCTACAAGGGCCTCATCTACGGTAACTACAGGATGCTGGATATATCCGATTTTTCCGGGATCCTCACAAGAGGCGGGACCATCCTGGGTACGTCCAGAGTTCCTTTCAAGACGATAAAGGATCCCGATGAGAACGGACTCGATAAGGTTGAGTCCATGAAGCACTGGTATTATAAATTACGTCTTGATGTGCTTGTCATCCTCGGAGGAAACGGCACGCACAAGACCGCAAATCTTCTTCACAAGGAAGGCCTTAATGTCGTTACTCTTCCCAAGACCATAGATAACGACCTTTGGGGAACCGATATGACCTTCGGTTTCCAGAGCGCGGTGGATATAGCTACCCAGACGATAGACCTCATCCACACGACCGCCGATTCACACGGCAGGGTATTCATAGTTGAGATCATGGGACATAAGGTCGGATTCCTTCCGCTGAACGCAGGAATGGCAGGAGGAGCGGATATCATTCTGATACCCGAGATACCCTACGATATAAACAAGGTTGTTGACGCCATCAATCTCCGTAAGGAAAGAGGCGCCAAGTTCACCATCATCGTTGTGGCGGAGGGCGCGATAAGCAAGGAAGACGCCAAGCTCTCCAAAAAAGAATATAAGGAAAAGATCGAAAATTCAAAATATCCGTCGGTATCCTATGAGATAGCGGCAAAGATACAGAAAAAGACCGGCAAGGAAGTTCGTGTTACCGTGCCCGGACATGTTCAGAGAGGCGGAAGCCCCGATTCATACGACAGGGTATTTGCTTCAAGACTCGGAGCCGAGGCCGGAAAGCTCATTCTTAAGGGTGAGTACGGATTTATGGTCGGATACAAGAACCGCGAGATCGTTAAGGTTCCTTTGGAGGACGTTGCCGGGAAGCTTAAAATGCTGGCTCCCGATGCTGCGATCATCAAGGAAGCCAAGATGCTCGGGATCAGCTTTGGAGATTAAAAATTGGCTTATCAGGCTCTTTACAGGAAATTCAGGCCGGAGACCTTCAGTGATGTATACGGCCAGGATGCGATAGTCACCACCCTCAAAAATCAGATAAAGACAAACAGGATCGGGCACGCCTATCTTTTCTGCGGGACAAGAGGCACAGGAAAGACAACGGTCGCCAAGATATTCGCCCGTGCCGTCAACTGCGAAAACCCGAAGGAAGACGGCAGCCCCTGTATGGAATGTGAGATCTGCAAAGGGCTTAAAGACGGCACTTTGATGAATGTCATCGAGATAGATGCGGCCTCGAACAACGGCGTTGAAAACGTGAGGACCATAATCGACGAGGTGTCGTATTCTCCGACAAAGGGCAGATATAAGGTTTATATAATCGACGAAGTTCATATGTTATCGTCCGGGGCGTTCAACGCCCTGTTAAAAACACTCGAGGAGCCGCCCGAATACGTGATCTTCATCCTGGCGACCACGGAAGCTTCAAAGATACTTCCGACCATCCTCTCGAGATGCCAGCGCTATGATTTCCGCAGGATGTCCATAGACACCATGGTTAAGAGGATGAAGACTCTGGCTGATAAGGAAAGCATTAACGCAGAAGACAGGGCGCTTAAGTTTATCGCAAGGACTGCGGACGGTTCAATGAGGGATGCGCTTTCTCTTCTGGACCAGTGTCTTGCGTTCAATTACGGAAAGGAGCTTACCTACGACAGGGCTCTTGACGTGCTGGGTGCCGTGGATGCTTCGGTCTATGTGGATTTCATGGATAAGATCATGAAGGAAGATCTTTCCGGTGCGATAGGTATCCTGGATGAAAATATCATGCGCGGAAGAGAGATAGGTACCTTCGTGAACGATCTGGTATGGCATATGCGGAACATGCTCCTTGTGAGCACTGCAGACGACAGTTCCGCAGACATAGCCGACGTTCTGGGAGTGTCGACCGATACTCTTGAACAGATAAGACAAAGCGCAAAAAAGACCGATCCGGAAACTCTTATGAGATACATAAGGATCTTTTCCGAACTGTCGGGACAGATCAGATA
>JAIKZO010000164.1 GCA_024682115.1 Lachnospiraceae bacterium | reverse complement strand
AAACTCCACGTTTGAGTATACCGGATCGGCTTCTTCATATGCCTGTGAATAAACCTCTTCTTCGCTCTCTGCAAAATACGGAGAATCTCCGTCTTCATATGTCAGAAAATCATCAGCCGTGGCCCGTGCGACCAGTTCCTTGAACTCTTCCGTCGTACCCTTGTAAAAGTCTGAGAGCGTCTTTGACTCACCGGTTTCAAGGTCGAACAGATACTGATTTCTTAACGGACTACCGTGTGCTCCGCCCCCGTACCAGTACCCGTCCATATTGATGGCAAGATACCGATCGTCTATTATGAACACATTACTGATGTAATATTCCGTAGTCATATCCCACATTATCGGATCTTCAAGGTGTGACTGACAATCTTCCTCGGAATACTCGACAGGGTCGTCATAAACCGCCATAGCAAGTTCCAATGCGCCCCTGGTCACTTCATTTATCTCATCCGCATGTTCCGAATATTTCGCGTCCAGGATGAACGCCTCTTCATAATCCTCACTCAGCACCGTTCCGCAATTCGGACAGACTTGTCTTTTCGAATCATAGATCACGTCTCCGTATTTGTAGGCACTGACCTCCTTAACAACACATCCCATGGCTGTATATTCCGGTTTGCTTCCCGAACATGATACCTTTGCAAACTCAATGTTTCCGTCGATCAGGGTTTCCGAATAGACATTTCCGTTCAGCACCCTGAATCCCGAAGGACTTTCTCCTATCATTCCGTTCGTTCCGACTGCCGGCTCATTCTCATACAGTTTTTGCGAAGATTCCTCTTTGGGATCGTATACAAATATATCCGAACATTTTCTCCGGAAATCTCCTTCTTTCCGATAGAGGACATAATAATACTTATCCTCAAAGAATCCCAGGGACTGGAAATCCTTTCTTGAACAGATCTCAACCGCTTTTGCATCATCATCATTAAGATCAAGGCCATAAACGTTCTCTGTCTCATCGGATGCATATATCACATATCCGTTACTGTAACAGATAACAATGTCCTGTTTACCGAGGCTTGAAAGTTCGGTTTCGTTCCCTTCCCTGTCAATCGAAATATAATTTCCGTCGCTTTTTGCGATTATAAATCCGTTTGAGTCGAGCAGTCTTTCATTGCAGGCGGTCTCCCAGGAAAAATTCCCGTTGCCGGATCCGGCATAGATATAATAACCTCCGTCGCTGACAGCCTTGATCACCGGATTTTCATCGGCAACCGGCTTTTCGGGTTTGCCGTCCTTCACGGAAACAACATATTCCGCATAAGTCGAATCATAATAACTTACCACAACCCTGAAAGCACCGTCATAATAATCCATGCTGTCCGGATAGCCCTTTTTTACATCATATAAAAATGTCGCCTCATCATCTTCTTCGTTTATCGCATAGAATGAGGAATAGTAAGCGTTATCGGCTTCGTCATATGTATATATCCTGTAGAAAAAGTATCCGTCACCGTATGCGACAAGCTCGGGATAATCGGTTTCGGGAAGGTTTTTCTTAAGTTCGGATGTCGGAATGTCCTTTATCAGATTTCCTTCTTTATCTATGATAAATACCGTATCCGCAGTACCTCCGTCGGCAAGTGCATACAGCTGGTCTTCATCCGTATCGGGTTCTTCGGGTTCTTCCTTCCTCTTTTTCTCCCTTTCCTTTTTCTTCTTTTCCCTCTTTTCCTTGGCGGTTTCCTGTTCTTCGGTATCCTGTTCTTCCTTATCGTCTTTTTCTTTTGAAGAGCAGCCCGTCAGAGGAGCCGCAAGTACAAGGCACATTATCATGCATAAGAGGACATACAAAGATTTACGGATTTTTTTCATTGCTTTAATTTCCTTCCGAATGATCTTTTTGCGCAAAAATACGTTGTGAATAGATTATATCACAAGGAGGCCCGCGGGCGGTTGCATAACATCGATCATTGTGACTAAAATACTATTGGAGGCGTGAAGATTGTTCTTTACCTATGAGACTAAACTTCCGGCAGATACCGGATATCAGCTATTTCGCACCGAGCACATCGTGATAATGACACTGTGCTTTCTGTTCATATGCGCCTGCATACATTTTTACAAAAAAAGTTCCTCCCGGTCCGGAAGCAGACCGGATATAATATTCGGATCTTTCCCTTTGATCCTTATTATCGCCCGGATGATATACGTCATTTGCTGCAAGGAAGATCTGGTATACGAACTGCCTTTGCATCTTTGTTCGCTTGCGGGGATCGTCTGCTTTTTCCATGCCATGCTTTCTTTGAAAAAGGACCCTTCATGGTTTCTTCGCAGTCTGAAAGGATTTCTCGGACAGGTTCTTTTCGCCCTGTGCATGCCGGGAGCGGCGCTTGCGATCATATTCCCGAACGGGATTGTATATCCCGTTTTTCATTTCATTACATTCGAAAGCTATCTTTTCCATACACTCATCATTATATATGTATGCTTCGGTCTTATCGACCACAGGATCGTTCCGTCCCTGCATGATGCATATATGAGCATCCTTTTCCTTTTGGTGACCGTTCCTTTTATATATATTTTCAATGTCCGCTTCGGAACGGATTATATGTTCCTTCTTTATCCGTCATACGGTTCACCGCTTACCGGGATATATGAAGCATACGGACATGCCGGTTATCTTGTCTTTTACGGTATCCTGGCCGTTCTGGAGATCTTCCTTATAAATCTCATCGGTTCCTTCATTAATAAGCGAAAATGATTGTTATAGCTGCGTTTTCCATATATAATTGTTCTATTTCTAACTTTTGATCTATATTTATTCATTTTATAAGCATTTCAACCGCGGGAAAGGGGGTACGAAATGAAAAACAGGAAAATGAGTCTCGTTGTGACCATTCTCATAGCATCACTGAGCCTTATAGCCGTGATCGTAGCGAGCATATGGTATTTCAGCAATCAATTGATCTCCGCATCACAAAAAGATGAAGAACTTTACTTTGAACGCCTTTACACGATCAGTTCAAAGCTTATCAATGCAGACAGGGATCTGTATCAGGCTATGACAGCCGCAATACAAAGGCATGACATCATGGCTCTCAATGATTCCGATCCGATCTATGATGAGCTTAAGGTGACTTATCTTCAGGATTATGTTGATAACAAGCAGCAGGTCCTTGAAAGAGTAAACGACTCCATTGCCGTAGCTTCACAGGCAGCCGATCTGTTTACGGGAACGACATGAAACCCGGTTCGGATAACTTCGAGGCACTTTCAAAACAGTTCCTCTCTGAGTTTGAAAACTGGGAAAACACATTCGATGTGGAAAGCGATTCGGGCGACTACACACTGTTCATCCAGAATTTTGAAACGACCCGCGGAGCTCTTTCCGACATGACGGATCACCGAGAGCTGGGCAGTAGCCACCAAGGAAATCAGAGAAGTCGAAATGAACAGGAGCATTTCATACAGCGCATTGCTTTTCGGGATCATAGCCCTTGTAGCTTTGTCCGCTTCCGTCTTTATAGTCCTTATCACGAAAAAAAGCCTCAACTACATGGTCAAAAGTGTTGACACCATGGCTTCGGGTAACTTCGTTTCACCGGTTGAGACCGAAAGCATTTTCAAAGAATTCTTTAACGTTGAAAGTTCTATGGAAGGCATGAGACAGCGTCTTCAGGATTCACTCATCATGGTTTCGGATTGTGCCGATAACGTTAACAGCAAGGCCGATGCCACCAAGAGCAGCATAACCTATTCCGAAGAGAATACTTCAAACATCTCCGTAGCGGTAGGCGAACTTGCACAGGGTGCCATGACGATGGCAGAAGATGTTCAGAATACCGCAGAGATCACTCTCGAGATCGGTCAAAGTATCGACAGCGTACAGAGCACCGCTCAGACCAATCTTGAGAAGGTTAAAGAACTTTACAACACTTCGATCGCATTGAAGTCACAGTTAAATGAGATAAAGAAAGCCGATGAAGCAACGGATGAAAAGGCCGGTCAGGTGGCTCTTTCAGCGAGCAAGACTGCCGAGGTTGTAGAAGAGATCAGCAAGGCCGCAGAAGGTATCATTTCCATCGCAAACCAGACCAATCTCCTTGCACTCAACGCTTCAATCGAAGCAGCAAGAGCCGGAGATGCCGGAAGAGGATTCGCGGTTGTTGCGGATAACATCAAGGGACTTGCCGAAGAATCAAATGCCATGGCAGGCGAGATCACCAGAATGCTCGAGACGATCACTCAGTATTCCGAAGAGAACAAAAGCCTTACCGCAAGCATCAAGGAAGCTACCGCCAATGAGGCTAATGCTCTTGAGCAGATGAGCGATTCGTTCGACAACATGCTTTCACTCCTTAACGAGACCGAAGACGGAAATAAGGAGATCGCTTCACTTGTTGAAAATATGGCGATCGGAAAAGATAAGATCATGAATTCCGTTAATTCGCTTTCAAGCCTTTCAGAGGAATATGCCGCTTCCACACAGGAAACAAGTGCTTCCATTACTCAGCTTTCCGGAAACATGACCTCTATCGTAGGCGAGGCGGACGGACTCGGAGCCATCTCAGCTCAGCTTAAGGATAACGTTGATTTCTTCAAGGT
>JAIKZO010000135.1 GCA_024682115.1 Lachnospiraceae bacterium | reverse complement strand
TGAGATCAATAAAGTTACTGTCTGCTCCTCTCCCAACCTGCCCTTGGCACGCTCGCCGCCTCCTGGCGGGTCGTCGCGGATGCTTCCCCGGATAGTTCTCCCGGTCGGGAGAGCGATATTCAGTTGTCAAGGAACTGATCTTTCCTGTTAAATACCGATCTTTCTTTTGTTCAAAATTGTTCAAAATGCGCACAAAAAAAGAATCGATATTTCGGAGCGGTACAAAAGGACGCAATCATCCCGTCTGTACGTTTCTCCATTTATCGATTCTTTTTTATAAGCCTGTCGGCTTTCTATTTCTTTAACTATATAACGTTTTGAATCTTAGGTCAACCTTATATTGATTTTTTACCTCATAGATTCTGCCAGAAATTTTGCCAGATTACTATTAAAATTCTTCACAGCTGTGGCAATACTGCTTCGATATTCTTCTGAGACAGATTTGGAGGCTCGTAAATTTATACATAAAAGACCACCTCCTTTTGATATTATTGATTACCCCAGGGATTTCTATTTCGATTCTTCAGACGCCGACGGTGACATAAGCATCGCAGCTCCGACATAAATACCAAGAAGCGCTGATGCTCTGCCAAACATGCCGACTCTGTCTGAATATCCTGACAGAGTCATCCAGATGAATACTCCAAGATAGATGATCATCAGGATAGTATAAAGGGCTATTGTACCTTTATATACTCTCGTCTCAGTCTGTTCCTGTCTTCGGGTGTTCAGTAAGAGCATGACAAGCGGAACAAACAGATACAGCATCGTTTCTACAGGTAAAGACATATATCTGCCTATACTGAGCCATAGCGTTCCGCCGCTCTTTTCACCTAAGATCACATATGCGACAGCAAAGGCAACCATCAGAATGATCAGTTCTGCCTTATAGCGTCTTATAAATGACATACAATCCGCCTTGCCTAAGATAAGAAACAATGTCATTCCCGCAAGGATCACGACCATTTTATGCAGATAGAGTCTACTGTCAAGGCCTGACATTATGCCTATCAGGAGGTGGCCTGCGGCATTTACTATGCTCTGCATAATGATAAATACGAGAATACGATCTGAAATACTATTACATCTGTACATCTTCATCACTCCTTTCGTCGTTACATTCAAAACTGTATGAGGGTATCTTGTTTACCAGCGAAACCGGCTTACCGGCCTCTAGCACGTACTCTTTATCTCTGTCCATGCAGAGAATTACCTCAGGGGTTTTAAGTGCTCTTGTCCCGATATAATTGGCTGAGGAAAGATCCGAACAGCCCAGATAAATATGATGGTCCGCATTATTTTCGATGGTTGTTGCCTGAGAATCCGAATAGAGCGTGCGAAGCTGGGAGTATGATTGAATGCACATTGTGATCCAGATATCACGTGATCGTACCACCGAGATTATCTTGTCGAAATCCGGGATTCTGGCTGAGCTGGCAAAATCGTCCATCATGATCCTTACAGGAACTTCAAGCATCCCGTCATCGTGTCTGTCAGCTTCACTCAGCAGCGTCTGAAGTATCTGCGTATAAAAGATATTAACGATCGCATCAAAACTGTGATCATTATCAGACACATTAAGAAAAAGGACCGTCTTTTCCCTGCCGATACCTCCCAGATCAAGGCCCGGCCTTCTGCGGTTGCGGGACTTATCCTTTGAATAATACGGATCAAAGACGAATCTGTACTCCTCATAGTCAAAGGGTTTTAATGCAAGAGCCACAAAGGCATTAAGGCTGGACATCATCTTATCAGCATGCTGCCAGCCTTTGATCTGAGAATATCTTTTAGCTGCAAACGAATCGGGATGCTCCGTAAGCCAGGGTTTAAAAGCCGCCTCCCCGTGGGCTTTCTGAAAAGCCAGGAAGAGACGGCTGACCGTGTACATATTATGGTCTTCTTCAGGAAGCGCATACAGTGTATACGCTATAAAGAATTCAAGCATGCTTCTGGCTGTCAGTTCCCAGAAGGGCTCTTCTTTACTCATACCGCTTGGCATGAGCGCTGCTGCGAGCTTTGCTATATCCTGGTCTTTGTATGCTCCGGGACCTGCCTTCCTTATATAGTCCAGCGGATTATACAGGCAGCTCTTTTCAGGGTTCACGAAATCAAGAGTCTTGACCTTAAATCCTCGTTTCTTAAGTTCACGGCTCATCAGACCTGACAGTCTTCCCTTGGTATCACAAACAACAAGCGACGAATCCTCAAGTGATTTAAGCTGCGGATAAACTATACTTCCCGTTTTGGATGAGCCGGGTGACCCAATGATCAGATCATTGTTATTCAATCTGGTGACCCTTGTGTCATTGCTTATTCTGACACCTTCTCCGAGGTATCTGTAGCCGTATCTGTCTTTACTGTACATAGCATCACTCTCCTTTCTTATATAAGGTTGCTTAACTGTTTCTCATCAATGACAGCTGAGGCCAATCCAAATTCTATAGCCTCTTCAGCATTGAAGTATGCGTCATGCTTGGTAATCTCGGATACTTCCTCCTGACTCTTGCCGGTTCTTTCGGCAATTATGGAGATAAGTCTTTCATTAGTTTGATTAAGCATGTCGACTTCGTGTTGAATCTCATGAGGCTTCATGCCTCCGACATCCATCTTCCCGAAGCTTGCATCATGGATCATGACAGAAGCCGAAGGGAGCATGAAACGTCTCTCGGGGTCACAGGCAAGCAATATGATTGAGCCCATGCTCGCCGCGATACCGGTTACTACCGCTGTGACCGGACTCTTAAGAAGTCTGATGGTATCGTAGACTCCCAGTCCGTCCCTTACCGATCCGCCTGGCGAATTGATAAAAAGCGTAATGGGCTGGGTGCAGTCCTCTGCTTCCAGATACAGCAGCTCCTTGATGAGTTCGTTACAGGATCTTTCTGAAACATCTCCCACTAAGAAGATCTTGCGTTGTCTGAGCATCACATCGTCTATAGAGATCGGTGTGATCCCTCTTACTGATTCATAGATAATATTTGGCATGTTTGGGCCTCCTTTCATTCATAACAATCTACGAAAGCAAATTCATCGATATCCCTTTCGCCTATACTTTGTTCGCCGAACAGATCAAGCAATGAAATAAGATCATTACGATCCGCCCTTATAAGTGACATTCTGGTACAGTCCATGAACAGCATATTGATAAGTCGATGAGCCTGTATCGTTCTGTCCATAAACATCTCAATTGGCATGAAACCGCAGTACCATCCTGCAGTTCCCTTGCTCCAGAGCGTCTCTATCACATCCCCCACTGTCATACCCTTAACCGGGTCAAGTGAGTCGTTGTTACTGAAAACGAATTTGGTCGTATCCTTATAGATACCTCCACATACCTTGCGGGCTCTTTTTTCTTTATCCGGTCTGCCATATCGATCATCGGACGGATCAAGGATCTTTTCACGAAGGTATTCCATGTAGGTAAAGTAATCCACTGTCATGAACTGCCTTACCTCAGAAACTACGCGCTGTCCGTAATTAAAACACCCTGCTAAGAGCATGCAGTTCCATGCCGAATAGAATCTCAGGTTGGAATCAAACTCATAGAACCAAGATTCACCATCAGGCACCGCGAAATAATCAAAGCCGGGTTCGTATCCTATCAGGAACAATACATCACGTACTTTCAGTTCCGGAACCTTATCTGCATCCAGATCAAAGCCTTTTGACAGGTCCTTTACAAGCAGATTATATGCACCTGATCCCTGCAGTCTGCCAAATGGAAGATCAAGAAGATCCATGACGATATAACCTGTCATTTTCAGATCCCTTATCTTTTCAGCTGATGCAGTGTTTTCAATTGATTCCAGTTTTTTGCTCATATACACACCTCCTTTTGAAGTTTTTAGGTTTCAATTATCTATCACCCCCTTTCATATGCAGGTTCATATGCTGCATGTCTTGCAGGTTTCTTCTTCGACGAATCAAGCAGCACCCCGTCTATATACTCTGTAACAACAGTTCTGGCCGGTCTTGCGCCTAACTGCGGCTGATACGAAGATGCTGCGAGATGTTCCAATGCTTCTTTCGCAGCATCCTTAAGTTTTCTTTTGATATCATTGTTAAGTCGTCCTTTATCAAGTACGCTCACTTCTTTAAGGAATGTATCTTTGACTATCTGGGCATATGCTCTTTGGTCGATGCTTTTAAATGTAAGTTTATGGGAAAATCTGTTAAGAAGTTCCACATCGAAATATTCCGACAGATCGGATATCGTCAGGTTGCTGTTTCTGTCCTTTGACGAACCGAAGCCCACACTACCGGAGATGGCAGTACATCCTGCGTTGGTGGTTGCAATTATGATAGATTTGGAAAAATCGACCTCTTTGCCGACATTTGTCTTCATGACTCCTTCATCAAAGACTGACATGAAAAGACGCTGAACAGATCTGTCACATTTCTCGAATTCATCGAGGATGATCAACTGATATGGGTTAGTATCAAGTCTGTCAAAGGGAAGTTCACTGTTGCTGTCATAACCGACAAATCCTGCAGGAGCTCCTGTTATACGGTTAATCGATGCAGAGGAGCTGTACTCTGTCATGTTGAGCACTATTGGCTTTTCCCCGATATACTCGGAAGCGATGATCTTTGCTATCTCGCTTTTTCCCACACCGGAGGGGCCGGCAAAGAGGAACGTAAGGGGTCTGGTACGGGGCCTTACGTGCATGTCATGAAGTATTAAAACTTTAAGGATTTCCTCTATTATCTGATCCTGTCCGTGTATTACAGACAGTTTTCTTCTGAGTTCACCCTCATCAAGATGCTTAACCTGACTGTTGCCGGATACCATTCTGTAAGCCGTATCCTCAATAAACTGTCTGGTCAGACTGATGCTTTTTCTGTTTTGCGAAACGATATTGTTAGCGATCGCTCGATCCAGCAAAGTCAATGCATTATCCGGTCTGTGCGAGCCTGCCTGACAGAATTCATCAGCGATTCTGACTATCGTCTCCGGAATATCTGCATTACTTCTAATTCTGACACCATAGTGTTTCTGCATGACGGGTATCATTTTCTCTACTATGTCCGTAGTCTGCTCTACAGTAAGTTCATCAACAAGCACTCTCGTAAAGCGGCGGTTGAAAGCAGGATCTTCCTCTACCTTTTTGACCTCCTGCGTGGTCGTAGCTGCCACCACCTTGAAATTGCCCCGACTAAGCGCGGGTTTGAGCATCTGAGCCACCTTTTTGTATGTCTCACCCGAAAAGAGCATATGAATCTCATCGAGGAAAAGAATTGCTTTGTGTTCCGGATCTTCCAGATAGGTGATAAGACCTTTGACCTTTCTTTCAAGATCTCCGACAAGTCCGCTGCCTGATACTATGTCAGAAAGATTCAGCGAATACACTCTGTATTCTCTGAGTTTTTGTGGTACGCTGTATTGAGGATCCGATATTCTGTATGCGAATTCCTCTACAATATTGGTCTTACCGCTGCCAGCCGGTCCGACCAATAGAGCATTAGGCTTATCCAGACTTATGAGGATCGCCATTATCTGGTTGATGATCTCATCTCTGTAGAGAGTAGGACTGTGTCTTTTAGCTCCCATGTCGACCAGAAGGCTTTCCACACTGAAATCATCAAACTGAGCAAAGCCGAATATCTGATCAAGGTCTTCAGCATCCTCAGGAGTCAGGACAGCGTCATCATTGGAAATCTCAGCTGGATCTGCTGCTGCCGAATCTGTTATTAAGTTGTTTTTGTTGTCTTCTGTCATATTTGTCATACTAAAGCCCTCCTTGGGGGAAAATTGGGATAAATCAAAAGACCGCATCGACATTTGTCAATGCGGCCTTTGGGTACACTTGCATATAATAATTTACTATATGGCTTTTTCTTTTATTGAGTAAACGCGCCAAAAAGCCCGTATTTACGGGGTTACCCGGCTCTCATTCGTATGGACGAGTAACTATTTCCTAAAATTTGGTCACTTTTTACTCCAGATTTTTATCATAGTACCATGCTTCTCCCCACAGATCGATCTGTTCCCAGTCTGCCTTTTCTGAATCTCTCAGATCATCATATTCCCCCTCCGTGATCAGATCCTTTCTGCAGTAACCCGATGGTTTAATGAATGAAGGCGGTTCATGCAGAGCATTCTGATCGGCAGTACTTTCAGGTGCGAACAGGTATCCCCATATTCTGGATCTTATCTTTGGATCGCTGAGCTCTTTATCCTTATATTCTTTCTTTGTATGACCGTCCTTATTTGTAGAATACTTTTCAAATGTAGCCTTGAACAACCTTAATCTTACAGAATTGCTCAGTTTTAATGAATAATACTTCTCAAGATTCGATTCCTTTTCCGTCTCTGTATCCGGCTCATCATCCTGTTCCGGTCTTCCATCCCGGCTTAACATTTCCCGGCTGGTCTCGATCAGGAACTTACGTGCATCAACTTTTTTATAAAAATCTGATTTCTTAAGAGGCACCTCATCATTTATTATGGAAGCAAGCAGATCTTCCAATGACGTTCCGGTCCATTTACCGGTATTATTCTTTTTAACCAGGGTCTTGCATATAAGATCCATGGGGCAGTTCCAGAAGGATTCATTAACCTGTTTTTTCTTTTCGCCCTCTTTTGCATTCTCATATGCCTCCCCGGGAGATCGCCTGGTATATGTGGCCGGGTTTTTCTTATGCTTTCTCCGGATAACTTCAGATAAAAAGTATGGACAGTATAATCTGTTTTTGTTTTTCGTAAGTATTTCAAGACCGTTGTACACAGTTTCCTTTATATTTTCGGTCTCAGTACCTGGATTGATCGTCAGCATACGCTTGGCGCTGTCGATAGTCAACTCGTTCAAAACAGAGAGCTTAAGTATACAGTCATAAATTGCCTTAAGTCTGTTCGGATCGGCACTTTTACCCTTAAAGTATTCCTCCCACAGATATGAATTGAAAAGCTGGATGCTGTTGGATATTTCTCCTATGGTCCTGCCGGATTCCATGATCATGTTATCTATATAAGCCATGTCACCGGGAGTATAATTACGTTCCTGAATCCCGGTCTTTTTGAGATCCGAAGCGGCAACTCCAACCGGAAGCCCGTCTTTTCCCGGAGAAAGGGCTTTTATGTTCATCAGTTCTTTGGCAGCCTTTTCAATCACTTCATTCTTTATATATAGTGCAGTGTCCGAATCAAAATCCGCGCCCCCAAGCTTAACCATGATATTACTGTTCCAGGGAGAAACAACAACTATATTGCTGCTGTCTTTATTGTCAAAATTAAACCATTTTGTGTAATTATCATTTTCCCTGTTTACAAGAGAACAGACCGATCCTGAGTTCAGATGCGGATATCTTATCAAAGTAACGCACTTGCCATCTTCTATGTTGCTGATATAAACCTCATTGGGTTTAAGCTGTGGGTTGATCTTATTTGTTATCGTATATTCCAGCATTTCATAGGGCATACTGCACAGATAATAAATATCTCCCTGTAACTTAAGTCTTCCTTCCCGAAGTTTGTCGGTATATTTCTCCAGTTCATCTTTCAGATAGTATTTCTTAAAATATTCGGTATCTTTGAACTCCTTGAAGTACTTGAACATAGTATATATGAAGAACTTCTTTCTCATAGAAGCATCAATATACCACATTCTGTGCATGAGTACCGCACCATTATTCTTAAGCAGTTCAAGGTATTCCATGTCTTTGGAAAGCAGGCTGTCAATATCCTTCTGTTTGTGGATCGGAAGCGTATTCAGGAACTGATAACTGACTTCATGATAATTGCCATGGCCCAGATGCGAAGCCTTATCTTCCTTAACAATACCGAAAACAGGACTGATATTGTCCTTCCAGTATTTATATGCTGCTTCTTTATCACCGCCAAAAAATGTATCCGCAAACTTAATCAGCTTTATCGAATCCTGAGTTACGATCATCTTAACATCAAGTGCCCGTATCTCATTTCCAAACATATCTTTTACGGTATCTTTCTCCGTGTACCCGTTTTCTATATAGAAATCCCTGATACGGGTATTGAATGCACAGGCTTTAAAGAAACTGTTTCTAAGCAGCATCATTCCATGCCGGTTATCATACCCGTCATCATGCATATAGTATCCGGCTTTCTTAAAGATGCTTTCATCAACCAGGGCCTGTCCATCCCAGATCTTATTCTTATTTTCAAAGGATTCGCCATACTTTGTCTGGTATTCTTCCGGGGTCCGTAAAACCAGTTCTGTGTCTTTACCTGTACCATCATTACATAATATCTTCAGGTTTCCTCCGACATTTTCGGATTCCTTATCATCTATGAGCAATATCGTCTTCGGTTTAATATCAACCTTATTGATTATCGAAGATGTTACCAGCGCTTCATAGGCACGGGCAGATGTAAGATCTATTTGGGTCCGATTAATTTCAAGATCAAGCCAGGTCCACCTGATCATTTCATCCCGCAGTTTATTATCTATGAAAAAACAACTTCCCTTCTTAGCCTTGTTGGCAGACCGTTTGTAGACCCGATACCACAGGTTCGGGTTTTCGTCATTTCCGGTATTCGCGCATTTAAATCCGATATTATATATAAACCGCCTCAGATTACTATTAATTCCTTCAGGAACACTGTTAATAAGTTTTTTAAACTGTAACTGGCAGGATTTATAGGTGTCTTTTCTTTCTTTTTCCAGTCGTGTTCTTTCGGCTTCTGACAGGTTTTCGGAATCATTTGTCAGTCTCTCGTGTAATTCCTGATTTATCCTGAAAACCTCTACAAACTGGTCGAGTTCGTCTTTGGAACAGGGAAAGGCACCTACGCCACCAACACTCATTTTATTAGCAGGCAGCTCCTGCACATCCCATCTGCCGCTGTTCAGTCTTTCGATAAGTGCATTTCCCATTCGCACAAGTGCTTCAGCATCTATATTATCAAAAGTGACATTAATTACAGCGGTTGAAAATAGTGTATCCGATCTGGGCGTAGTTTTGTGTGGCAGTAATTGGGGATAATCAGAATGTTTCTCATTACATAACTGCCATAGTTTCATACTGTCAAGAGACGTCGGAAGCGATGCCTTCATCGTCCCTTCAAGATCCTCTTTGCCCGGTCCCGGAACCGGATCCCCCATAAGATGATAATAGAAAACTATCTCATAGGCATTTCTGCTGAGTATTCTTATTGGTTTGTAGTTGTAGGTGTAGTCTTTTTTTGTGCTCATATTATGGGAGTCTCCATAAATCTATACTTCAGGCTTTCCAAAGTTTTCAAAATATTTCTTTACCTCTTCGTCCACAAATAGAAAATAACATTCCTTGAGAGACCTGGTCATAAGGATCCGATACATTTTCTTAACATCTTCCGAACTATATTCTTTTTTTCTTTTTGTATCTATAAACTTCTTTACTTTTAATTTCCCATTTTGAACAAACAATTCCGGGCCTATAATAACCATTACCCTATCATATTCCAATCCCCTTATTCTATCTAGATTCGCCTGATTTCCCTCTTCAGCCAACCCATAGACTTCCTTTACTTCTATTTTTTCTTTATTCTCTAAATGCTCTAATAAATTAGTAGTATTAATTGAATTAGCATCTTGAGATTTATATGTTCCAACAGGTAATTTTAAATATAGTAAGTCTGAAAGTTTATTTACATTAAATTTGTCTTTTAATTCCTGTTTGATAAAATTTAATGTATCTTTGGCATTATCCTTGTATACAAAAAAGGCTTTGGGTTGGAAATCGAGATTTTTATAGTATATATTCTCCCCCAAGTCTTTAACATAAGGCATAATAATATCCGGTCGAACATTATTATTTATACCCAAAACCTGTTCTATCCAGGTAACATATCCCTCATCAGCATGGCATCGAAAATGTGACCATAAATAGTGTTCTCTAATATCATAGCTTCTGAATGCTGTTTTTGCATCAAGCATGCCCAACAAGTTCTCATTTCCAATTGCTTGTAATGAGTCAGCCAAAATCACAATATGCTTTCCTAACTTAAGCTTTTTTATACCTTCCTTGCTAGTAATAGCTGCCTGAGCTTCATCAAAAACGATTAAATCATATTCTTCGTTCAAATCCGCCCAATATTTAAACACACTCAGTAGTTTTATAAACTCTTCTATATTTTTTCTCAACCTGGGATCGCATTTGTCTTTATATATTTTTAATTGATTTATTAAAGGTTTAAACCCAACATTTTCAAGAATACCTTTTAATTCGTTATCAATTGGTTTGTTATTGTCTATAAAATCTTTTTTATACTTATCAACAAAAGCATTCGTGGTAGAAATGATTTTTAACGCATATACTCCTTTGTTCTTACCCGTATGCTTATATTGACGGAGTAACAACATTGCTAACAGAGTTTTTCCACTTCCCGGGCCACCATAAATAATATCCAATGTTTTTTCATTCTTTATTCTTTTTCCATCGAATATTGATTTGAGTAATGATTCATATACTCTCTTCTGATCCCAATGAAAACTGTCCTTATATCGAGATATATGAGTACCGGTTTTGAGAATATCTGCAATTTCTGAAATATTCCATGTTTTATATCTCTTTTTGTATTCCTTGAAAACCTCTACAGAACACTTTTCATCAAAAAAGTCATCTATAAACCCTGAAAAGTCGGAGCCCTCCAGAAAAACTTTAACAGATTCATTCCTACTATCAGTCAAAATGTCGTCTTGAATTGTTACATAACGAGGAATAACATTTATATTACCGGATTCCAGATTATGCATATAAACACAAGGAACTATCTCTATTTGGTCTTTCTTGTTATTTCCTCTAATAGCATTTTTCATTTTTTCAGCATATTGCAGGCTCTGGATAATAGGATCATCATAATCGCTTTCCCCATATTTGTTCCATTCCCATTTAGTATTTGTCCCGTCATGTATTTCAAAAACTTCACTCCATTGTTTTAGCTCTATCACAAGCATTTTCTTTTTGTGACCTCTTCCAAAACCACCAAGAATCATATCCGCCCGAACTCTTTCATTTTTGCCCAGATAATCGACATAAAACTCCAGTCCGACAGATATATTTCGATTATTGACAATCTTCAGCACATCATGCATATATACACATACAGATTGACACCACGCATGAATCTGCGAAAAAGAACAGTTTTCCACTCCTTTTGCATCTGAATATCCTGCTTCTACATTTGCATAAAGAACATTATTGATCAGCCACGCAACTATTTCCGGGACATGCTTGCATCCTAGTTTGGGATCCAAGTTTAGATAAGTACACATACTACATTTTGTCTGAGGACTAGATGATTTACTGTAACAATAGTGATTGTCCGCTATCTCGACTTCACAGCAACTCTTATTTTTACAATTTCGTATTTCCTTATATCCTTCAGGATACTGTTCTATTTTTTTATTCCATTTTTCAAATTCTTTCGGACTTAATCTAACAATTCCAAAATTACCATTACGCTTCTTTTTAAACTTATGCGTAACAGTTTCACAGTCTACTATAAACTGGTCTATAGTTCTTAAATATGGAAACATCTTATTTCCCCTTCCTACTATCAATTCTTATTTACATTACTATGGTAATCTCCATAAATCTTCCCTGCTTGCAGCATATATATTTCGCCTTACAGGTACATTCGGACGTATGGCTATTTCTACATTATTTAATCCGACGGCATCCAGTTCCGAACGGATGCGCTCTGCTACCATATTCTCCCGGCCGCCGGTTTCGTCATATTTTTCGATATATATTGCTTTCAGGTGATCGCCAAACGGTAATTCAGCCGTATTGAACACGGTAGTATGGTGTTGAGGATTAAGAAGGAACATCCTGGTTCCTCTTTCCTTCAGCCCGTCTTTAATATCATCCCGTGTCATAAAGAACAGATCCGGATATTTAACCGTGTTTATACTGTCTTTGAAGACAACAGGATTAACCTTGAATATCCTTATATCTCTTTTCTTAAGAATATCAACATCGAACACGAACATGATCGGGCCATATGGATTTGTTTGCAGTCCGCAAGTGTGAGGGGTGTCGGAATTATCAAAGAAGATATCATTGTATATCATCAATCTTTGATCAAGTTCGTCACTGTTCTGGACGGTCTGCGTACCGCCTTCCCCAAAAGCTCTCGAATACAGTTCCTTCCGACGTATATAGTCGATGGAGGTCCTTACACTGTTGGCATGAAAAAGATGCGAGTATACAGGCCTTTCGTGCCCCGATGTATCGGTCCATGTTTCCTGTCTCCACCGTTCTCCTCTTCCCTTAAATACGGATCTTAAATAGCTTGTAAAGAGCCCCTGCGCATCCATGTACACAAAAGCAAGCGTAAGATCGTCTATGCTAAAATTGACGAGTGGTTCCGTTCTTAACCTATTAAGTATGTTGCATGCTTCTTCAGTTATGGCATCAAGTTCCCGGTCGTTCATCTTACAGCTCCTTCCCGATGATCCACTGGCCTTTCTTCACTTTCTGGGCCAGTTTCTTAGCCTTCTTATCGATTTCTTTCTTATCACCTTTTTGCTGATCATAGATGATACCGTGTACTATGCTGAGCAGTTCTTTTAACTTGTTCTCGTTGAACAATGCGGGAATGAAATCGCACAAAACTCTATCCATAAAATAGTTAAGGCATGAAAGCATGTTCAGATGATAATTATCCGAAATGAGTGTCTGAGTCTCATTGCCATGTATATAGTAGTTACGCATGTAGTATGGTTCGTAGATCGTAAGCAGGGCATGTGTTGATATCCCCATTTTACTTGCCCATTTGTCCAGATAATCCAACTCCTTTATCAGATCAGGGTCAGTAGTGGTGCTTTCACCCATCACCAGGGAATACATTTCCGTATATTTGAATCGCAGGCGCCCCTCGGGATCAACATATTTTTCTGCAAAATGCCTGTATACATCATGATAGTCGTTATTAAACTCATTCAGTATATGGTCTATATCATTATTGAGCTTGTAACGACCGGTGTTGTATATATTTTTAAGAGTTTTCGAAAAGATCTTTATCTGTAGCATATCTTTCTTGGCGAGCGTCGGCGTTAACAGTTCTTTAAGCTCTTCTACAGTCACATCAACCTCTTCAAGTTTTTCTTTCGGGATACCCGTTATGAGTTTCTTAACCTGCGTATTGTGTTCCTGACACAAAAAGCCATAGATCGCATTGATCGCAGTCCAGAAATTAATAAAGCGATCCACCTCATATTCCCTGCTCCTGCCAAGTAAAAAGGCATAGAGAGCAACTATTTTCTTGTCGCTTTGATTGTCACTCCTTTTACTTGTTGCCAGATATTTCGCTATGGTCTTGTTTTCAAAAATACCGTCAGAGCCGATGACATCATGATCCCTGATCAACGATGTATTACCAAGCATGGAATATATAAAAGGAAAAGCCACGTCATCCTTGCTCTGAATGGATCTTATCAGTGCGCCGTCACACAAGATATTTATCTTTTCTATTTCAAGTCCCTTACCTGTACACAAAGCATACAGAATATAAGCCTTCCTGAAGGCATCATGGGATGTTCGCATATTGACGTCAAAATTCCAGGTATCGCTTTTATATTTCCTGAACCCGTGAATTATCACACCTTTTTGATATATCTCTATCCTGTATTTTTCCGAGTCAAACTTGTATTCACATTCGAAAAGTGCCCCCGTCTTTTTTATGGCATCCGGATTGATGATAACGACGTGATCATATTTGGCCATATTCTTCTCCTTGATTTTTTATCATTTACATTCCTGCCCCAGTTTCTCAAGATCTTCCTGTGCGTATTTTGCCATCACGCGACGGATCTCCAGAAATGATGCATAGTAATTCCATTCCGTTTCATCCTTTTCGGATCTCATCCCGGCTATAACCTTTTCTTTAATTTGGAGTATCTCCTGTCGGTGCTCTTTAAGGAAGCGGGAATATTTGTATATCTTTTCATATGCTTTCCTTTCCCTGCCCGGGGTGATCCGGTAGATCATCATCGCTTTTTCCTCGACGCCAAGCCTTTTAGATTCAAAAATATTCGTGTTTTCCTCGTAATCATATGGATTGGGTTCCCACTGATCATCCCAGGATAAACGATCGATATACGTTTCATTATCCTTCCACTTCTCCCCGAAAACAAATTCCATGATGAGCCACATCCATACGGCACTGAACCTTTCCTTCATCCACAGCTGAACCGGTCTTGTTTCTTTTCCGTCATATTCGGCGTGCCATCCGTCACAGCTCATGCAGGTATACGCACCGCATTCGTTGACTTCACGCACAAAAGCAGCTATATATGGTTCCATGACGGCAGCTGCAACATCAAAGCCGACACTCTTTGATGCAAAGATCCCGAAGCCTTCTTTTCCGTTACCGGTTGAGCATATCGATGAGTCGGAACTGCTGTCTTTGGCAAAAAGCCTCATAAGGACATCCGAGTCGTCAGAGTTTAGCACCTCATCGATCGTTATGGTTGCGATGAGCCATTGCTTTTGACCATCACGGTATTCTTTGAAACGGCTTTTGATCTCTTCTTCCGTAAAACCTCTTTGAAGGAGGAGTTCTGTTTTTTCTTTGTTGGTGAGTTTCATTGACTGAGTTCTCCGATCCGGAGTGTTGGCAGAATATATAAAGCGCTACGGGAAACTATAATGCACTATCTGCATTTGTGACCTGAGGCGGCCTCGAAATTATACTTAACGATCCCGAGATCTACCTTTGCAAGAGGTGAATTCTTTGCACTTATCACGGGCTCGCCATCTTCAAGAGAAATAAGGAATTTCTGCTGGTTTACCGCAGTAGGTGCCAGCAATGCGGCATCAAGGCCTTCGCGGAACCAGTCCGGCATATCTTTTTCGGGAACGTTGCATAGTTTCTCAACCGGTTTAGAACGGTGAGGTTTACCGCTGTTTTCCCCGTAACCTATCGCTATGACACAGACTATCCTTTCGCCGTCGGCAGCATTGATCCTGCTTTTTCCCTTGCTGTAGGTTCCGGCAACCCAGCAGGTATTAAGCCCCATCATCTGAGCTTCAAGAACTATCTTCTCTCCGTAGTATCCGCCGATCTCATCCAGATCTTCCTTGGATTTATCTCCCACTATGGCTATGTAGTTCCTGGCATTCTTAAATCTTCCGTAATGAGCAAGGAAAGTGTCAAAGCATGCCGGATCATCAAGCATAAGCTGCATATTGAGCCCGCTTTCTTCATTGCATTCCTTGATAAGTTCAGTCAGCCTGTCTGCTTTTTCTTTTTCTATGGGAATATCCTTGAACTGCCTGACAGAATGTCTTTCTTTGATCGCTTCCTTAATTTCCATATGATTCCCCTTTCATGGATAAGATCACTGATCTGCTATCCCGAACATCTTATCAGCCTTATCTGCAAAGATCGAAAGTTCCTGCATCTTTGTACGGGAACTGTCCATGACAGCCTTCTCCCGGTCCGCTCTTTCCATATATCCTTTATCCCTGTATACCCTGTACATCGATGCTGCTTCAATGTATTCAGCCAATGCGTGGTATCCTGCAGGATCGTTATTACCGTTGAACTCATTGACATATCTGCCCTGTATCAGACCGGCATAATCCCCGTTCTGCAGTTCGTATGACATATGACCCGCATCCTGGGTAAAAGATCTCTTTTCTGCCATGCTTCTGTAAAAGAAAGCTGACTGGCCAAAATAGAGTATGACAAATATCAGCAGGATAATGATGATATTGAGGATCGTTATGACCGGATCTTTTTCTCTTTTATCCTTACTCATATGTCTCCTCCTCCGGATAAAGATCCCTGCATTTGCTATAAAGCATTTTTCCCAGATCTCCACGATCCATATCCCACATCGAAGATGCCTGGTCGTCAGTCAGGTCAAAATAAACCTGCACCATATCCTGGGTATCCTGCCTTATATCCGCAAGGAATGCTCCGTGCTCTCCTGCATGCATCTTCGAATCTGCCGGGTCATTCCAGAATTCACCGCCGACATAACTGTTCCAGTCACTTATATATATCGCGGCATCATAACACCAGTCCCTGTCCGTCTTTTCTTCGTACCCGTCAAAACCGTCAAGGATATTCAGGATGTCCTCATAGATCACCCTGTAATTTATCACGGCGGTAAATACCCTGGCATATTCTTCATACCTTTCATCGCCTCTTAAACGATAATTCAGCATATAATACGACATGCCCAGGTAGTCCCTGTTTTTTTCCATTTCCTCAAGCGTTGCACTTATCTCATCTTTTTTCCCTGTGACCTCTTTTGCTATCTTAGCAGTTTCCCTTTTTTCCCTTGTATCAACATCGGAATTTTTACTGATACTTATGCTGAGCACGATAATGACAAGGATCATCAGCGCGATAACGATGAGTCTTCCCGTCCGCCCCGCTGTTTTAGACCTTGTCTTAGCATCAGCCTTTGTCCTGTCATACTCATCACGGTATTCCTGCATCACCGCCCGGTATCCGGCAGCCTGCTCGTTCGCCCTACCGCAATAAGGACAGACTTTATCTTCTATTCCGAGATTGCTTCCGCAATACCGGCACTTCATATCATTTATAGTTTCCATAGTATTTCTTCGTCGCCCTGTAAACTTTTGACCTGTCAACATTCGGAGGGAAAAAGACCCTGTCTCTGAATCCTTCCATATCTTCTTCGGTAAATCCCAGTCTGTCCGTGATGATCGGAATTATCTCATCTTCTCTTATGGGATCGAATATAGCTGCTCCGTCATCCCCGTATGCCCTGTAGTAAAAATAAAAGCAGTAATATGTGATCTCTTCGGCTTTCTTTTTCTCTATTTTACCTTTATCCAGTTCCGGAAGGCATTGCTTTAGCTTCATATAACAGCTTGATGCAAATCCGGTCTCATAGTGGGAAACGCCCCAGAGCGATACCCGATCTTCCGAATAGGCCTTATCAAATATCTGAGCCATTAATGCAATGTCTTCATTTTCATATGCTTCCGAAAGCTGCTCGCCCGCTACCTCTATATAAGCTGACGCATAGGCCTGATCATCTGCAGACAGGAAAAGTTTGGGCTTATCCCCGGTTTCTCTAATAAGTTCAAGTACAAAAAGAACCGCCAGCAGGATCAATACTCCAAGCGTTATAAGCACGATCTTCGTTCCCCCGGAGAGTCCTTTTAGCAGGGCCTTCTTCGGTTCCTTCCTGACCTCTTCTATATCATCCCTGATATCATCAAGATCAGCCTGAAACTTCTTCCGGGCGCCTTCTTCGTTGATATAACCGCAATATGGACACCGGGCTGTGTCATTTTCTATCTCTGCTCCGCAATTGACGCAAATCTTCATTTTCCAAATACGTATACGTTCCATGAAAGAGGCTTTACATGGAACCTATCGAATCCTTCCACTGCCACGCCGATACGAAATTACCGCCGGGCATCCTTATAGCAGGAACCTTTGCTTCCTTCAGGGCATCTATGACGTCACGTCTGAATCCCTGTTCATCCGCTGTCGGGTGCTTGGGATTGTACATCGTTCCGTTCACCAGTGTTCCTATGGGCTCCAGGAATGCTGAGAAAAGCCTGTTGGAAATATCCCCTATCTTTTATGAAGGATGAACTGTGATCTTTGCTTCTTTAGCCATTGATCTCTCCTTTTTCTGTAGCAGAAATATGATGATAATAATCATAAAAACCATGGTCATCGTTCAGACCATGGCTTAGATAACAATTATGAACCACTAACCCCGTCCCCTGGGTCCACGCGCAAAAATTGCCTTGAATATAAGGGTCGCTATCCTGACAGAATCCGCGAAAGGTCTGTAGTGAGAGCCCTTATTCTCATCTATATAGACGGTCTCTATCGGTATCTCTTTTACCGGGATCTTATTATGGGCGGAAAGGATGAGCATGTTCATTTCATACTCGTATCGCTCGCCCTTTAGATTCTTGTATTCCGGAAGGATCGATGTAGGAATTCCCCGAAGGCCTGTCTGTGTATCGTTAAGGGATAACCCGCATAAAAGCTTGAACAGAAGCCTCACGCTCTTATTTCCCGCAACACTCTTTTTGGGTGTATTTCCCAGATCAAAGTTCCTTGATCCGAGGATCAGTTCGTTTTCTCCCTTGCAGAGTTCGTCATATACTTTGCATACATCATTCACGGTGTGCTGACCGTCGCAGTCAACGCATATGACACCCTCAAACTCCCCGACAGAAGGAAGCCTGAGGAAATACTCAAAAGCGTTCTTCAGTGCACGTCCCTTGCCCATATTATGGCTGTGGGTGATGATCGTACAGTCGTACTTTTCCTTTATACTGTCAAAAACAGGTTTATGCTCGGGCGATGAACCGTCATCGACAAGGATGATATCCTTAAAATCCGCTTCCAGCAGTTCGCCTATATATGGGATAAGTTTTTCTTCCGGATCAAGCGCCGGGATTATGATATATGCATTCTTCATGAGTGATATTTTACCACAAACAAAATGATCCTGTCCGCATTTTTCATGGAATGAGGGTATCAATCACCTGATTTACTGTGAAAATTGCATATTGGCTACCGGTCCTGATAAGTGCTATACTACCAAAGGTTTGGATCATCGGGCTTTTTCTCGGTGATTATATGGAGAAATACTGATATGAAGATCAAAAGACAGGACATAAGAAACGTAGCGATAATAGCTCACGTCGATCACGGCAAGACAACACTGGTGGATGTGCTCCTTAAGCAGAGCGGTGTTTTCAGGGAAAACCAGGAAGTCGCTGAGCGCGTGATGGACTCGAACGATATAGAGCGTGAACGCGGTATCACTATTCTTTCAAAGAATACCGCAGTTACATATAAAGGGACCAAGATCAATATCGTGGACACTCCGGGACATGCAGATTTCGGCGGCGAGGTAGAGCGTGTATTAAAGATGGTTAACGGCGTGATACTCGTTGTCGATGCCTTTGAAGGCGCGATGCCCCAGACCAAGTTCGTGCTCCGCAAAGCACTTGAGCTTAAGCTTCCGGTAATTGTCTGTGTTAACAAGATAGACCGTCCCGAGGCCCGTCCCGGCGAAGTGATCGATGAAGTGCTTGAACTTCTCATCGATCTTGATGCCGACGAAGCACTCCTTGACTGCCCCTTTGTATTTGCTTCTGCCAAAGCAGGAACCGCTTCTTTGGACAAGGATGTGCCTGGAACGGATATGAGTCCTCTTTTTGAGACGATCATAAACTACATCCCCGCACCGGAAGGCGATCCCGATGACGGGACCCAGGTGCTCATAAGCACGATAGATTATAACGAATATGTCGGACGTATCGGCGTAGGTAAAGTCGATAACGGCGTGATAAAGGTCAATCAGGAAGTCGTGATCGTAAATCATCACGAACCCGATAAACAGCGCAAGGTCAAGGTCAGCAAACTCTATGAGTTCGACGGCCTTAGCAAAGTCGAGGTAAAGGAAGCATCTGTCGGTTCGATAGTAGCGATCTCCGGGATCAGTGATATCCATATCGGAGATACTCTCTGTTCGGTTGACTGTGTACGTCCGATACCCTTCCAGAAGATCTCGGAGCCTACGATCTCCATGAACTTCATCGTAAACGACTCTCCCATGGCGGGTCAGGAAGGCAAATACGTTACTTCGCGTCACTTAAGGGACAGGCTTTTCAGGGAACTCAATACCGATGTTTCACTCCGTGTCGAGGAAACGGATACGACCGAGGCTTTCAAGGTTTCGGGCCGCGGTGAGTTGCACCTTTCCGTCCTCATCGAAAACATGCGCCGTGAAGGTTATGAATTCTCGGTAAGCAAGGCCGAAGTCATATACAAAGAAGATGAAAAGGGCCACAAACTCGAGCCCATGGAGACCTGCTATATAGACGTGCCCGACGAATTCTCGGGTGCGATAATAGAAAAGCTCTCTCAGAGAAAAGGCGAGCTTAAGAACATGAGTCCCGCTTCCGGCGGATATACGAGACTTGAATTCTCAATTCCTTCAAGAGGGCTTATCGGATACCGCGGGGAGTTCATGACGGACACCAAGGGAAACGGCATCATGAATACCTCTTTTGACGGATACGGTCCTTACAAGGGAGACATTCAGTACAGGAACCGCGGATCTTTAATCGCTTTTGAAGCAGGTGAGGCGATAACCTACGGTCTCTTTAACGCCCAGGAACGCGGAATACTGTTTATCAGCCCCGGTGAAAAAGTCTATTCGGGAATGGTGGTCGGAATGAATGCCAAAGACGAAGATATAGAGATAAATGTCTGCAAGAAAAAGCAGCTTACAAATACACGTTCATCCTCTGCAGATGAGGCACTGCGCCTTACACCGCCAAGGATATTAAGCCTTGAGCAGGCCCTTGATTTCATTGATACCGATGAATTGCTCGAGGTGACTCCGAAGTCACTTCGCATAAGAAAGAAGATCCTCGATCCTCTTCTCAGAAAACGTGCCTACTATCAGAAAAAGAACAGCAACTGAGCTTTATCAGTAATCGAATTCATGTGTTCCGGCATCGAGATCCTTTACGGTGCCGTCAGGAAGAGTCAAAGTGCATGTCGTTCCCTTGGGAACCGTGCACTTTATTTTATTGGCGAAAGAAGGATCTGCGGCCCCGGAAGAAACGCTGACCTCGATCGTTCCGTACTTCGTCTCAAATGAACCCGAAGCTTCTCCCAAACTTAAGCCACCCTGCGGCTTAAGGAAAAAGTGCTCATATCCGGGATGTTCTTCATCCGGTCTTATTCCAAGGATATCCGTAAACATATATGAACATACCGATGCATAAGCATAATGGTTTAAGGATCCGCTGACGTTAAAGGTCTGATCCTCATTGAACGTAAAAGCATAAAGTGACTCGGGTATGCTGGTCATACCGCAGTCAACGGTATAAAGCAACGATCCCGGCAGTTCACATTTAAGTACGTTATATGCGGTATCGGCATGGCCGTACCCTGAAAGGGCAGGCAAAAGATAGCACAGTCCGGAATATCCGGGTTCAAAAAGGAACTGATCGTACTCACACAGGAGACTCAGTCTGTCTGCCGCATCCTGCATCATATTTTCGTCAAACAACCCGAATTCTATACCGAGTGCATAAGCCGTCTCGGACTCGTCCGTAAGGAGGCCTGCCGCCACGCTGCCGTCGGGGCGGATATACCTGTCCTGCCAGGCTTTGCGGTAGCCTTCATAAATATCCTTATATTTTGCCGCGTCATCTTCTTTTCCGAGAGCTGCTGCCATCTTGGAAACAAGATCCGCACTGTGGGCACACCAGGCCGTATCGGAAAGAGCTGCAGGAGTGTCCTGTCCGGCCAGATGATCCCCGTAAGAAGACGTTTCCCTGATATATTCGACACTTGTGTCAACCAGATAGTCCACCCATCTGACACAACTGTCATAATATCGTTCAAGCACGTCTTTTTCACCGTATTGAAGATAAAGATTCCATGCGATAACCACGGGAGCATCGCCCCAGCAGTTGCTGCCGTATCCGCCTATGTTCCTCGGTGCCGTATCGGGGAATGCCCCTTCTTCGGTCTGAAGAGCACAAAGATGATCAATGTACTGAATGTAGAAGTCACGGGTATTAAACAGATAGGTGGCAAAAAGGCTTGCATCCTGGGCATCTCCGGCCCAGCCGAGACGCTCGTCCCTCTGGGGGCAGTCGGTAGGCTTATCTATGAAGTTGCCCATCACGCTTCTTTTTGAATTAGCAAAGTATTTGTTTATCAGATCGTCGGAGCAGGTAAATGTTCCGGTGCTTTCCAGATCCGACATGAGGACATTGAATCTTATGTTCTCGACGGGGATCGCCTTATCAAGTCCGTCTATCTGCATGTACCTGAATCCGTGTACGGTGTATCTGAATTCTATCTCATCATTGGTCTTTCCGACCGTATAATAGTCGGTTGCTTTAGCAGTAAGAAGATTCTCGGTCCACACGGTCCCGATCTCATCATCGGTGTTTGACATGTTATCCATGTT
>JAIKZO010000097.1 GCA_024682115.1 Lachnospiraceae bacterium | reverse complement strand
AACGTACATACCCTTCAGGCCGAACATATGTATAACGCCTTCAAAAAAGCCGGTCAGAACGCAAAGCTCATCCTTCATCAGGATGGACACAACTTTATTTTCGGAAAAATGATCGGCGACGATCTTTTCGAAGAACTTATGAACAGGTGGCGGTGTCACTATCTTTATGACGAAGATAACGGGATCGAAGATATGCCCGAGCTTTCGGTACAAAGCAATGTCGACGGAAAATACGCCTTTTTCGATACTATCCCCGACACGACCACTCTAATTCCCGATACGGATGCTTCGGGTGATGAACCCGAGATCTTCTCATCGGATCTTGACCGGTTCTATGAAAAATACGTGCATGATACCAGAGTTGTGGACAGATACTATCTCGAACAGGATGATATGTATGCAAAGGTTTACGATCTTGAGACCGGTTCTGACGAACCCTTTACGTTCATCGGCTCACCGGAGATCCACGTTAAGCTTAAAACCCCGGATATTTCAAAACAGGATCTTATGGTCACTGCGGTACTTCTCGATACGCAAAAGGATAACGGGATCTTTAAGGCCTATATCACAGGAAACGACCTTTCCGGCTGCCTTCCGGAAAAAACGATCGAATGCTTCGAATACGGTCCCGGTCATGCCCCCGGTACGATAACCGAATATATACCCTCTCCCACCGATGTTAAGGCCATATCCTACGGATGGACCAATCTCCTGACTCCCGACCGCGGCAAGCACGCATCCGAATACACGGAAAAAACCGATATCGAAGCTGATGAATATTATACCTATAATATCTATCTTCAGCCCACAGTCTACACGGTAAACCCCGGCCACAGCCTGAAGCTTGCCATACTCGCTCAGGATCCTCAAAGAGTCCTCATGGACGAGGACGCTTCTGACGTTACGCCTTACTTCGTCGACGGTTACCAGGATCCGGGGTATTCCTTTACGCTTGATGAAGATTCCCTCGAAGTAAGACTGAACGTCATCGGGGACTAAGTCACCGGCAACACTTTTTGTTCAATAAGATCAACCCTGTCAAAAATCCTCGGTTTGAATGTGCCGGTTATTCCTACAGATACGTTCATCTCTTTGTTTATATAGATGATATTTCCGCTGTCGCCGATCGCAGCGTAGACTTCTTTTCCATCATATGGCTTGTACCATAAGTAGCCATAGCTCATAAAGCCAAATCGCTCGCCCAGCTTAATATGAGGAGTCAGCATCTCTTTTATATATTCTTCAGAAATGATCCTTTTGCCGTTATATTGACCACCGGCCAGTACCATGGCACCCATCACGGCCATATCTTTTGCCGACATACATAATCCCCAGCCGGCCGTAACCGTACCCTGAGGGTCAGAGTACCATTCATATTTCCTGGGGTTTTTGTTCATAAAGAAATCAAACTGATCTTCTTTGGAACTGTCTCCATGCAGGATCCGCTTGGGAAGCCCCAACGGCTCAAACAAATTCCTGTTGGCAAGATCAATGCATTTTTCTCCCGCAGCCCTCTCGATCATTCCCACAAGGATCTGAATGCCAAGGGTCGCATATCTGAATTCTCCCGTGATCCCTTTTCGTCCTCCGAGGTAATCAAGCGTTGTAAGCGTCCAGTCCTGCGAAGTACATACCTTTTTCCAGGGTTCTGACCTGCCCTTGTACGGCGCTGTCATCGTAAGCAGATGTCTGACCGTGACGTCATAGATAGTTTTTTCGCCTCGCTTCACGGAATAATCCGGAAAAAAATCCATTACTTTCTGATCAACACTCTTAATGTATCCCTTATCAAGGGCGATCCCGGCCAGCAATGCTACCACGCCTTTGGTAACGGAATTGACATTCATTGCATCATCCGTCTTAAATCCATGCCAGCAGTCGTCATATACCGGCCTGCCATCCTTGATCGCATAGATCTGGCAGATGTTTGACTCATTGCCCGTACTGTCTTCAATGTACTTGTGAAGTTGTTCTTTGTTCAAAATAACAGCCTCCCCTTA
>JAIKZO010000090.1 GCA_024682115.1 Lachnospiraceae bacterium | reverse complement strand
AAGATATACAAGCTTAAATGCCACATATAATAGAAAGATTCCTATCCCAAACAGAATATATCCGTATTTCTTTTGTCTTCGGGTTAGTTCGTCCAGATAGATCCTCAGCTTTTCATGCCTGAAACCGCCCTCTTCATCATGGTACATGTCCCTTTCCACATGGTACGTTCCGGTAAGTACGGAGAAAATATCTACAAGATATCCCGCCCCGAAACAGCCGCACGACATGATATAACCTATTCCCTTTACTATTTCTCCCGTTTTAAAATGATGAAATCCGAAAATACCCCCAAAGACCGTTATCAGAAGGAATCGCCAGGGATCCTCATCTGAAACCGGAAAAAACCCTTCCGATACGATCATTCCGAATTTAAGGATTGGGTGTTTTACGTACTTGATCCCGTTCCTGTACATGACTTTTCTATTAGACTCTTCTGATTCTTTTATGGTCTCGATCTTCTTATCAAACTCCCTAAGATATGATCTTGATACCTGTGCAACTGTATATCCCGGCAATAGCTCCGGCTGGGTCTCATCATAGGGTTTCATCATCATGTCAAGATCGCTGTCAAACGGATAAAACTCAATGTTCACGGGCATTTCCGTATTTTTATACAGGTTCTCGAACTTGTCGAGCATCTGTGATATCTCAACCAGATCATTTCCCGACACAAAGTAGTCTTTTTCAGGCGTTCTGATGAACGTGAACACCCCCGAAGTAAAGCTGAAAAAAGCAGAGACGTCACTATAGATCTGACGAAGCCGCCTTGGATTCCTCTCGTAAGTTATGATGAACACGTATACTCCGTTAAGACCTGCACATATAAGCGGGACAGAATACATCCTGGCGGTGAGCACATCGGTATATATACGGCTTGATCCGGCCACCTCTGAATATGACCCATAATCAAATTCCATCTGTCCCTTCGAAAATAGCTGTTTTATGCGGTTTTTTATCTCTTTCCTTAAATCCATGTCATGCCTCCCTTCTATCGGTTCTACCTATCCAATACAAAAAGGTCGGGCTTTTACTAGACAAAAACAGCCGGTGATGTCTCACCGACTGCATAGTGTAAAGTTTTTGATACTTAATACCTGACAAGTCTGTACTTTATCCAGCTTCTTTTTACACGGACCTCATCCTCCAGTTCGTTATTATCGCCTTTAAACACGTATACTGTCTCCCCTCCCTCGTCTTCAGTTCGGATGCATCTGTGAGTTACTGTTCCAAATACACCTGGATTCTGATATGTGTAAATATCCCCCATCCGTATGATCTCATCCCTTCCTACCTTTTTGGCTATCACGATATCACCTTCGTTAAGCAGAGGTTTCATGCTTCCAGACATGACGATCTCCGGACGATAACTGCCAACTATTGATATTAAAAGGACAATTAACGATACGACAACAACAATATTTACGGCCAGGTTTGTTATAAGACCTGTTTTATTCTGTGTTTTTAATGGCATATATTCATCTCCTACGGTTTTTTTGCTTTATTTCAACGGGTTTATACACGTTCAGAGTATATTCCCAGGGCTTTGACTTCTGTCCCCGCAAGCCTGTGATAACAAGAAAGCCCGTAAATACGATGATCATCAAAAGGCAGATTATATACGGGGCAACGCTCCTTTTTGACATATCTCCCCGAATATCGCATGAATACACATCCGAGACCATGAACGTATCTTCCTTTGTCTCGTTTGCCCAGAATGTCATAAGAAGCTGGGTTCCGGGAATAGTGAAACTGCCATCGACTGGAATGATCATCTCCGCCGACCAGGTTTTCCCGCCGTCAAGAGTGTATATGAATGCTCCTTCTCCGGCCCCACCGGTCCTGGTCATTTTAATGGAAATACTGTAACTTTCACCAAAAATGGTGTCGGCACTTGATATGTGTATGCGACCGTTACCGTTTGATGCTTCTTCGGTTACAGAGTACTCTATGTCACAGTTAAAACTGTACCTGTCATATATTAGAAACTCCCCTGACTCAAAACGCATCTTAAGTCTTGTGTCTTCGAGAGTATCGGTAGTAATAATAGGTATCTCATTATCCGTACGTATCACACATACATCCGACCATGTAATACCGTCATCTGTTGAATACTTGTATTCACCCTTTTTGTCGCCTCCGGTGGCGGTTATCTCAACAATAAGGCTTACCGGTATCTGACAGCAGCTCCTGTTGTCTATGATCGTAATGACACCCTTCCCCTCACCTTCATGTGTGACCCTTCTCCACGGAGGAACGCTCTCTTCACGGTCTGTTTCCAGTGGGATTTCCTCTTTAATATCCTCTTCGGGCTGGTATTCTTCAGGATGAAGGCGCCTTTCGGCTTCCTGTTCGATTTCCCCGTAATTCTTCAACGTGCTTTCTACCAATAAAGTCTGATTTCTATTAAGATGAAAGTCTTTGGGCATGGTCATGGGATAAGAAAGAGTTGTATCTTTGTCCACGTAACAGTTGAGCACGCGATAATCGCCTGCAGGAACTGCCATATGACACGAATACTTATTGGAAGACGTTGCAACAAAGCGGAATTTCAGATCTTCAGTCTCGTTCTTCAATTCCAGTACAACACCGTGTGTAAAGCCTTCTGGGATCATGCACGAAAAACTTATCTGCGAACAGTTATAATTGCTTCGGCTTGAAGCGGTAACGAAATCACCCAGTTCGTCATAGTTTACGAACTTATATCCGTTGCTACTGTCGTCTTTCGTCCCTTCGGGTTCATCAAAGACCTCAAGTTCTTCCTGTTCTCCTGCCTGTGAGGAAAGATCTTTAAGAACATCCCGGTCTTCCGGCTTTTCCGGTTTTTCATTATTCTCTAAAATGTCCGCTTCCTCTACAGGCTCTGCATGAACCATATGAGGAAAGGAAAATGTTACTAATATAGCTATAAGAATTGTGATAAATGATCTTCTCATGATTTTCACCTCTCTACCCTATACATACACTGCTCCCCTATGATCTGAGACAAGGGAATTCATATCTAAAAGAGGCTAATGTAATACTTAAAATTCCCGGTTCCGTATGTTGCTCCGCTCGATCCGCTGCAGTGAACCCAGGTTTCATTTCCGGATGAATCCATGCCAAGATATATTCCCATGTGGTTGTCTTCAGATCCCGGAACCTCATAAAACCCTATATCTCCAATCTTAAGACTGCCCTTTGATATCCTCGGATATCCGGAATATCCGGCTGTTGAGCCGGGAACACTGACACCTATCGCGGATCTGTATACCCACTGGACAAATCCGCTGCAGTCAAGACCGTTCCTTCGACCCTTTTCATCAGGAGTTGAACTCCCAAACCTAGCTCCCATACCTGTTCCGCTTGCCTTCCCGCCATATTGATATCCGACCTTGCCAACAGCATTTAGTGCAAACTCAACTATCTCTTTTCGAGCTTCAGTAATATCACCAATACGATCAAGGATCTCCTTTATCTCACTGTCTGTAAGCGGTCTTCCTTTGGAAAAACCGCATCCTTTCTCGACATCTATCCCGTAAATACCATACCAGTCTCCATCATAGTAGTTGCGCGCCCATTCAACATACATCTCATTGTCCCAGCCGCCCTGCTCCATAAACCTTCTTATCTGGTCGGCATAAGACTTGTTCTCCCAGTCTGCCGGATATATCCTGTTCTCTATGGCATACTCTATATCATATAAAGTGATGT
>JAIKZO010000072.1 GCA_024682115.1 Lachnospiraceae bacterium | reverse complement strand
ACGGACGATGTTCTTGCGGATCTGCAGGCAGCAGGCTATACGGAGCAGCAGGCTTTCATGCTTTTATACAGCGGCGGTCTCAAGATCTATTCGACTCAGGATCCCGATATCCAGAAGATTTGCGACGATACCTTCTCCAATGAGGAGAACTTCCCGAGCGGATGCAGATGGCTGTTAAGCTATGCCCTTACGATAAAGAAGGCCAACGGGGATTTCGACAACCACAGTTCCGAAAAGTTCAGGAAGTATTTCAGGGAAAACCGGTCAAAGAGCTTCGACCTTATCTATGATACGCAGGAAGATGCGATGGCCGACATCGAAGAATATAAGGCCGCAGTGCTTGACAGCGGAGATGAAGTCTTTGACGAAAAGATAAACCTTACGGCCCAGCCTCAGGTTTCGATCACCGTCCAGGAAAACAACACGGGATACATCGTTGCCATGGTCGGAGGAAGAGGATCGAAGGAAGGAAGCCGTACTCTTAACAGGGCAACGGATACCAAGCGTCAGCCGGGATCATGCTTTAAGATCGTAGCCGGATATGCTCCCGCATTCGATTCGGGAATGGTAACACTGGCAACCGCGATAAACGATGCTCCGTTCAACTATCAGGGCGGACGTCCGGTTTCCAACTGGTATAAGGGATACAGAGGTCTCAGTAATGCCAGACAGGGTATCATCGATTCGATGAACATCCTTGCGGTTAAGACCATAACATATATCACTCCACAGCTTGCGTTTGATTATCTGAGGAATTTCGGGTTCACGACGATAGTCGACAGGGAAGAGCGTACGATAGGCGGGGAGACCTATGTGTTCTCCGATATCCAGCAGTCGCTCGTTCTTGGTGGTCTGACCTATGGCGTCACCAACGAAGAACTTAATGCCGCATACGCTACCATAGCCAACGGCGGTACATATATAAAGCCCAAACTCTATACCAAGATCGTTGATCACGACGGAAACGTGATCATAGACAATACGCAGCCCGATTCAAGACAGGTTATAAAGGAAAACACCGCATGGCTCCTCACTTCTGCCATGCAGGACGTTGTAACACAGGGTACCGGTGCTTCCGTTAACTTCGGCGGAACCGCCATCGCGGGTAAGACGGGTACCACATCCGATTATAACGACGTATGGTTTGCCGGATATACGAATTACTATACGGCGACCGTATGGGAAGGTTACGACAACAATACCAAGCTCCGTTCCGGAGATGAGAGAAATATAGCGAAGAAGCTCTGGAGAAAGGTAATGAGCCAGATCCACGAGGATCTTCCTCCCGCATCGTTTGCGATGCCGAGCGGAATAGTGGCCGCGACGGTATGCTCTCATTCGGGCAAACTTCCGATAGCCGGACTCTGTGACGACTGCCTCAAGACGGAATACTTTGCGGAAGGTACCGTTCCCACTGAGACCTGTGATGTTCATTTCCAGGGAGAGATATGTCAGTACAGCGGACTACCCGCCACGGATGTCTGTCCTTTCAAGGTTGAGGGAGTCGTTGAAGTATATCCCGATAACGTTCTGATGTCGGGTGATGCGAATGCGGGTAACCTCGCAGCTCATGTTGAAGCGGAAGACGGAGACGAGGTCATCGGACCCAAACAGTGTATACATACGATAGAATTCATGACACAGCCCGGAGTCGAGGCTGTGATAGAACAGCAGAGAATGGAGATGCAGGCGAACGCAATAATCGCCCAGCAGGAAGCGGAGGATGCCAATGCGCAGGCGCTTGCGGAATATGAAGCCGCACTGGCGGCCATGAACGCAGCCAATGCCGCGAACGAAGCTAACGGCGGCGAGTGATCTCCATCATATAGCCGAGCAGGCTGATAGGGTGTTTTTTAACAAAAGAACGGAATTCTCCGTATTTGATAAAGTAACGTTTCCCCCAGGATGATATCTCGATGTAGATGTCATTTCCGTCGATGTAAACGGCGGTAGCGACAACAAAATGTCCCTGGGTCTGCGTTACTTTTTTCAATGTTACGGGATCATAGAAGGGTAGAGAACGGGCAGTGATATTCCTGCCGTATATCCTGGGGACGCACAGGATCACGGGGATATCGTCCTTGAGCATCCTGCAGATCCTGGTATAAAGGTCTTTTTTGCTAAAAGCCATCCGGCACCTTAAGTTCAGCTCGTTTTTGTGCATCAGATGCCTTGCCCCGAAGAGGACCTGGAAAAAGGTCATACCGAATCTTGTCGGGACAAAGAGGATTCGCCTTGCGGTCTTTTTGAAATTCTTCTTGTATTGGGCCGGGTCATTGAACTTAACGTCGCCCGTTAGATATGAAACGGTATCCGACAACGCGACGACACCGCAGCCGCCGAGCTGCCTGCCTTTATTGATGATCCCTTTGTCGGAACCGAAGAGGTTCTGGTTGCCCCCGAAGGAACTGCCGACGGAAACATATTCGTTTTTTAATGAAATGATCTTTTTCATAGAGGATAAAACCCGTTTCCGGTCAGTGTTACAACGGCCCTGCCCTGAGTGAGGTCGGTGATACGCTTTTTTACATCATCGGCACGGTCGTTATTTGTTCTTATATATATGGTAACGTCTTCTTTATAGTCGGTTGACATAACAAGGATCCCTTCGGTTTCCAGCCAGTAGGAAACGGAACCCTGGTCCGAATAAGGGATATTTACGGAAATGTCCGCACTGAACTCGACTGTTTTTATATCTGCGTTGGAAAGCGCATCCTTAACGGCACCCTGATAGGCTCTTATGAGTCCGCCGGTCCCGAGGAGCGTTCCCCCGAAGTACCTGGTGACCACGGCAACTATATCGGTAAGTCCTTCGCCTTCAAGGACTTCGAGCATCGGAAGTCCCGCCGTTCTTGAAGGTTCGCCGTCGTCAGAGGATTTTTTAAGATCCCCGGAAGGTCCTATGATCATCGCATAGCAGTTGTGCCTTGCGTCATAATACTTTTTCCTTATCGACGAGATAAAAGTGTTGGCTTCTTCTTCGCTTGAGACGGGATGAAGGATCGCCAGGAAACGGGACTTTTTGTCCTCGTAATATCCTTCTGCATCTTCGGCGATAACGTTGTATGTAATACCGGTATTTTCGTCCATATCTGGAGTTTATCATAGGTTTTTTGCATTGACAAATACGAGTAAAAAAGTGTTTAATAAAGTGGCGAAAGAAGGGAAAGGAGGCTGTTCTCATGGAAGAAAAAGAGAAGAACGATCTTGAAATAGTAAAAGAACTGCTTGAGACAAAGCAGTATACGAGCCTCCGACAAAAGATGGCGGAAATGAACGAAGCCGATGTGGCTGCCGCTATCGAGCAATTCGAAGAAGAAGACATGATGAAGGTCTTCCGTATCATGCCCAAGGATATGGCTGCGGATGTATTCTCTTACCTGGAGGTAGACACCCAGCAATATATCATCACGAGGATGAGCGAAAAGGATGCGGCCGGGATCATCGATAACCTGATGGCCGATGATGCTGCCGACCTTCTTGAGGAAATGCCCGCAAACATAGTAAAGAAGCTGCTCGCGAACGCTTCTCCGGAGACCAGGAGGGATATCAATCATCTTCTGCGTTATCCCGAGGATTCCGCCGGATCGATCATGACGGTCGAGTATGTGGACCTTAAGGAATACATGACTGTCGAGGATGCTATCGCAAGGATTAGATCGATAGGAGTCGATTCCGAGACGATCAACATCTGCTATGTTACTGATGCCAACAGAAAACTTCTCGGTACCGTTGCTTTAAGGTACCTTCTCATTTCACCCATAGATGCCGTCATCGGCAAGATAATGCACGAGAATGTCATTTATCTTAATACGATGATGGACCAGGAGGAAGTTGCACGCCAGTTCCAGAAATACGACTTCACGGCCATGCCGGTAGTTGATAACGAAGAAAGACTCGTCGGTATTATCACCGTCGATGACGTTGTCGACATTTTGCAGGAAGAGGCTACGGAGGATATGGAAAAGATGGCAGCTATCCTTCCTTCCGACAAGCCTTATCTGAAGACATCGATCTTTGACACCTGGAAACAGAGGATGCCCTGGCTTCTTCTTCTGATGGTTTCCGCAACTTTCACCGGAAGTATCATTACGTCGTTTGAAGATGCGCTTAAAAAGATCCCCGTTCTGATGGCTTATGTACCCATGCTCATGGACACGGGAGGAAACGCCGGAGGACAGGCATCGGTTACCATCATCCGCGGACTTTCACTCGGAGATATCTCATTTAAGGATACGGTCAAAGTAATATGGAAGGAATTCAGGGTTGCGTTCATGTGCGGTATAACACTGGCTGCGGCGAACTTCTTTAAGCTGCTTTTGCTTGACAGACTCTCTATCCCGGTGATCATCGTGGTATGCCTTACCCTGGTATGCGCAGTCCTTTTTGCCAAGATCATAGGCTGCTCTTTGCCGATACTAGCAAAGGCACTTAAATTCGACCCTGCAGTTATGGCATCTCCTTTCATCACGACGATAGTCGATGTCATCTCGCTGCTCGTTTACTTCGGGATCGCATCATCGGTACTTAAGATTTGATGGACAGATATAAAGAGGCCTGCAATTACATACTCGGGATACCGCGCTTTGCGGGAAAGAACACCCTGTCGGATACTCATGCTCTTCTTGAAAGGGTATATGAAGAGGGGAGCGCGAAGGTAATACATATCGCCGGAACGAACGGCAAAGGATCCGTCACGGAATACCTTAACAGTATCCTTCTTGAGGAAGGAAAAAGCGTCGGGATGTTTACCTCTCCCCATCTTGTAAGGATGAACGAGAGGATAAAGATCAACGGATCCGACATTTCCGATGAAGACTTTACGGCGTGTTATGAAGACATAATGGATATCATAAAAAAAGAAGGCGAAGATAAGCATCCTTCTTTTTTTGAGTTTCTCTTCCTTATGGCGATGGACTGGTTCTCGAAAAAAGGCGTGGAATACATCCTTTTGGAGACCGGACTCGGAGGAAGGCTCGATGCCACGAACTGCATAAGGCAAAAGGATCTTTGCATCATAACGAAGATCGGCCTTGATCATACGGAATATCTCGGCGATACGATAGAGCAGATCGCAGGCGAAAAAGCAGGCATAATAGCCGAAGGCGTACCGACGGTTTTTTACGATAACGAAGATGAAAGCACCGGGGTAATAAAGGAAGCCTGCAGAGCTAAAAATAGCGACTGTTATCCCATAAATGTTCAAAACGCCGAAATTACGTCAGCCGACAAACAAAGCATTGATTTTTCGCTTGGATGTAGGTATTATAGAATACGTGGTCTTAAATTGACCACGTCTGCGCTGTATCAGGTATACAACGCACAATTATCGGTCATGGGAGCCTATATCCTGTCTGATGGAAACCTTGACCGGAAGGCGGTCCGCGAAGGTCTTTTGAAGGCTTTCTGGCCGGGACGCATGGAACAGATAATGCCCGGAGTTTTCGTTGACGGCGCTCATAACGCCGACGGGATCGAGGCTTTTTTATCCTCGGTAAGAGGGCTTTCGGATGTTCCCGAAAACGATGGTTCAGGTAAAGGAAGAACTCATCGTTTATTGTTGTTTGGAGTAGTTAAAGACAAGAATTACGATCTGATGATAAAAAAGATCGCGGATTCGAAGCTTTTTGACCATATCTTTGCTGCACCTCTGGAGTCGGCACGCAGTTTATCGGTAACGGAACTTAAGGAAGCTTTTTCCTTATCTGAAGTACCGGAAACCGAGTTCTATGATGATGTGAAAAGTGCCTTTGAAGACGCTCTTGCATCCAAGGGACCGGAAGATACGTTATACATTGCGGGCTCGCTTTATCTGGCAGGTCAGATCAAAGAGTTAGTTTAGACAGGTAGGTAAAGATGCTGGAGTTTGAAGAAGAATTAAAGAAATTTCATCCGAGCCTCGAAGTGGAAGAGGCTGAAGAGGCTATTTTTTCTCAGGATTTCACAGATATAGCCGATGCGCTCATACAGGTTTTGGAAGCATCCAAGAAGACAGGGGAGAATGCTTAACATATGATATGTTACAGATGCGGATGCACTCTGTCTGAAAAGGACTTCTGTACCGGATGCGGTGCCGACGTGGGTCTTTACAAAAGGATCCTCGCAACATCGAACCGATATTATAATGATGCGCTTGAAAAGGCGGCTGTCAGGGATCTTTCGGGAGCAATTTCTTCCTTAAAACAGAGTGTTAAATTAAATAAGAACAATGTCGATGCCAGAAACCTCCTCGGGCTTATTTACTATGAGACCGGTGAGGTCGTCGAAGCATTGGGACAGTGGGTCATAAGCAATAACATCAGGGATACGAAGAATATCGCCGCGGATTACATCGCGATGATGCAGGAGAATCCGGCCAGGCTTGACGGTATGAACCAGAATCTCCGTAAGTTCAACCATTCCCTTGAACTTTGCTATAATGACAGCCTTGACCTTGCGAAGATACAGCTTAAAAAGATTCTTTCGGTAGCACCCAAGTATTTAAGGGCGCACCAGCTTCTCGCACTCATCTATATCAAGGATGAAGAGTGGGATAAGGCCGAAAGAGAACTTGAAAAGTGTTCGGCGATCGATGCCAAGAACATAACGACCATGCGCTACATGCAGGAGATACAGGCGATGGTCGCACCCGAGGAAAACGGCAGGTCCAAGGATAAGAACAAGACCGAGGTCAGGGTTTACCAGTCAGGTAACGAGACCATCATCCAACCCGTTAACAAGACGGAATCAAGAGCACTTTCGGTGTTCTTTAACATAATCATAGGAATCGCGGTAGGCCTTGCGATAGCGCTTTTCCTTATCCTTCCCGGAAGGATACAGGCGGCAAAGGCCGATGTAAACGATGAACTGAGGGTCGTATCCGAGGCGTCCGATTCAAAGACCGCCACGATCGACGAACTTGAGCTTCAGATCAGTAAGCTGCGCACGGAGAATGAGACATTAAAGGAAGACCTCGGATCATTTGTTTCCGGAGAAGGTAATCTTGCTTCCGCAGATGCGCTCATGAACGCGACGGTCAGCTATTACAGCAACTCCGAAGACATCGAGACCATAGCCACATATCTTGAGATGCTTGAAAACACGGATGATGAGGTCAAATCCGATTCATTCATGTCGCTTTATAACCACCTTATAGCAAAAGTCGGTCCGAGTCTTGCCTCATATTATTACGAGCAGGGCTTCAACACATATAAAGCCGAGAACTTCGAGGATGCGATCCCCGATCTTGCGCGTGCCTATAAGTACGACAAGGAAAACGGAGATGCTCTTTTCTACATGGCAAATGCATGCAGAAGGATCGGAGACGATACCAAGGCCAAGGAATACTACGCAGAAGTCATAGACAATTTCCCGGATACGGAGCGTGCCCAGAAGGCCGAGACCTATCTTGCGGAGATGAACAACCAGGAGTGATATGTTCAATCAGCTGACGCAAAAGGACATAGACGATATGACCGCGGAGATAGAAGAAAGAAAGGTCGTTATAAGGCCGAAGCTGCTTGAAGCCGTTAAAGAGGCCAGGGCGCACGGCGATCTCTCCGAGAATTTCGAATACTATGCCGCCAAAAAAGAAAAGAATGCCAATGAATCCCGGATAAGATTCCTTGAAAGGATGATCAAGACCGCCGAGGTGATCGACGATTCATCCGCATCGGACGAAGTCGGGATAAACGATACCGTCAGGGTGCTTTTCCTTGATGACAACCAGGAAGATTCATTCACGATCGTATCTACGATGAGGGGAGATTCCCTCAACAATCTCATCACCATTGAATCGCCCATAGGCAAAGCGCTTCTCGGGCACAAGGAAGGTGAAGAGGTTACGGTAAAGGTAAATGCGGAATACTCATATATGCTGAGGATCCTCAAGATAGATAAGGACGATGCCGGTAAGGATGCCAGGCTTCGCAGTTTTTAATCATTACGTATTATAAAGGAGGGCTTTACGTGAGTGTAAAGGTAGAAAAATTAGAAAAGAACATGGCTAAGCTTACCATAGAGGTCGGAGCCGATGAAGTAGAAAAGGCTCTGCAGCAGTCATATTTAAAGCAGAAGAATCAGATCGCGGTTCCCGGTTTCCGTAAGGGTAAGGTACCGCGTCAGATGATAGAGAAGATGTACGGTCCCGAGATCTTTTATCAGGATGCGATAAACATCATGATCCCCGATGCATATGACAATGCTGTCGAGGAATGCGGCGAAGATATCGTTTCTTCACCCGAGATCGATGTGGTGAGCATCAAGAAGGGCGAGCCTTTCGTATTCACGGCAGAGGTAGCTTTAAAGCCCCCCGTTGAACTCGGAAAGTACAAGGGTGTTTCAATTGACAAGGTCGACATCACCGTATCAGATGAAGATGTCGATAAGGCGATCGAAAAAGAGCGCGAGAACAATGCACGTAATATAGAAGTTACCGACAGACCCGTTAAGGATAAGGATATGGTCATCCTTGACTTTGAAGGTTTTGTTGACGGAGTTGCTTTTGAAGGAGGAAAGGGCGAGAACCATCCTCTTACGATAGGTTCGGGTGCATTCATTCCCGGATTCGAAGATCAGCTCATCGGAGCAAAGATGGGTGAAGAGTGTGAAGTCAAAGTTAAGTTCCCCGATGATTATCAGGCTAAGGAGCTTGCTTCAAAGGATGCCGTATTCAAGTGCACCGTTAAGGAAATAAAGGAAAAGGAACTTCCCGCCCTTGACGATGAGTTCGCAAGCGAAGTTTCGGAGTTTGAGACTCTTGATGAATACAAGGCCGATGTAAGAAAGAACCTCGAAGTTGCCAAGGAAAAGGAAGCCAAGGACGAGAAGGAATCCAAGGTAATAGAAGCTATCGTCAACGATTCCAAGATGGATATACCCGAGGCAATGATCACGACCCAGCAGAACCAGATGGTCGACGAGTTCGCACAGAGAATGTCTATGCAGGGTCTTTCAATGGAACAGTACTATCAGTTCACCGGAGCATCACGCGAGCGCCTGTTCGAGCAGGTTCGTCCTCAGGCTGAGCAGCGCATCAAGGCAAGACTTGTTCTTGAAGCGATAGCTAAGGCAGAGAACATCACGGCTACCGATGAGGATGTCGAGGAAGAGCTCAAGACAATGGCTGATGTATATCAGATGGAGCTTGAAAAGGTTAAGGAAATGATGCCCGAGAAGTCTCTTGAAGGCATCAGAGAAGATATAGTCGTTAAGAAGGCTGCTGAATTTGCAGTGAACAATGCAAAGGAGAAATAATATGAGTCTTATCCCTAACGTCATTGAAACCAACAGTAAGGGCGAACGTTTTTATGATATCTTTTCCCGTCTTTTAAAGGAAAGGATCATCTTCCTCGGCGAAGAAGTAAATGATGTGACAGCTTCGATAGTAGTTGCACAGATGCTCTTCCTTGAGGCCGAAGATCCCGAGAAGGACATATATTTTTATATCAATTCTCCCGGCGGATCGGTTTCGGCCGGATTTGCGATCTATGATACGATGCAGTACGTAAAATGCGATATCTGCACATATTGCATGGGTATGGCGGCTTCAATGGGTGCATTCCTTTTATCCGGCGGTACAAAGGGTAAAAGAGTGGCTCTTCCCAATGCCGAGATCATGATCCACCAGCCTTTGGGCGGTGCGCAGGGTCAGGCTTCCGAGATCGAGATCGCTGCCAAGCATATGGCTCGTACCAAGGAAAAGCTTACCAAGATCCTTGCCGAGAACTGCGGCAAGACTTATGAAGAAATGCTCGAGGCTACCGACAGGGATTACTGGCTTTCGGCCGAAGAAGCCCTTGAGTTCGGTATAATAGATAAGGTCGCAAAGTCAAGAACAGAGGAATAAGAAAGTGCCAAAGAATCCTACAGAAAAGTTTTGCTGTTCATTTTGCGGAAAAGGACAGGATGAGGTCCGCAAGCTGATAGCGGGTCCCAATAAAGTATTCATCTGCGATGAGTGCGTTGATCTTTGCGCGGACATCATAGAAGAAGAATTGGTCGAAGAGGATAAGAACCTTCCTTCAAACGCGGACGATCCGGAGATCAATCTCCTTAAGCCCGCCGAGATAAAGAAGTTCCTCGACGATTATGTCATCGGACAGGAAGAAGCCAAAAAGGTTCTTTCCGTTGCGGTATACAATCACTACAAGAGAATAGTCTTCCCCAAGACTTCGGAAGATGAAGTGGAACTTCAGAAATCCAATATCATCATGATAGGGCCCACCGGTTCGGGAAAGACATATCTTGCTCAGACACTTGCAAAGATAATAAACGTTCCTTTTGCTATAGCGGATGCCACGACACTTACCGAAGCAGGTTATGTCGGAGAGGATGTTGAGAACATTCTCCTTAAGCTCATCCAGGCTGCCGATTATGATGTCGACAGAGCTCAGCTCGGAATAGTTTATATCGATGAGATAGACAAGATCACCAAAAAATCGGAGAACGTTTCCATCACAAGGGATGTTTCGGGTGAAGGCGTACAGCAGGCCCTTCTTAAGATTATCGAGGGCACGATGGCTTCTGTTCCCCCTCAGGGAGGAAGAAAGCATCCTCATCAGGATCTGATACCCATAGATACCACCAACATCTTATTCATATGCGGCGGTGCTTTTGACGGACTTGAAAAGATCGTCGAAGCAAGACTCAACAGGAATTCCATCGGATTCGGTGCCGAGGTTTCCGCCAAAGCCGAGTTTGATTCGGGAGAGCTTTTTAACGAAGTGACGCCCCAGGATCTTGTTAAGTACGGTCTGATACCGGAATTCGTAGGACGTGTTCCGATAAACGTATCACTCCACGGACTTGACGAAGAAGCACTGATAAGGATATTAAGAGAACCCAAGAATGCACTGATCAAGCAGTACCGCAAGCTTTTCGATTACGACAAGGTCGATCTTGATTTTGACGACGAGGCCGTATCCGAGATAGCAAAGCTTGCATTCGAGCGCAAGACGGGTGCCAGAGGATTAAGGTCTATCATGGAAAAATCCATGATGGATGTCATGTACGAGATCCCTTCGGACGAGACCATAACCAAGGTCAGGATCACAAAGGATTCCGTGACCGGAAAAGGAAAGCCCGAAGTAACACACAAATGATCAATGGTTATTAAGAATGTTTCATTGGAAACGGTTTGCGGTATAACGAGCCGTCTCCCCGATAATACACATATCGAGTTTGCGTTTGCGGGGAAATCCAATGTCGGCAAATCCTCGCTCATTAACGGACTCATGAACCGCAAGTCCCTTGCCAGGACTTCGGGACAGCCCGGAAAGACACAGACGATAAATTATTACAACGTTAATGATGAGCTTTATTTCGTCGATCTTCCCGGATATGGATACGCTAAGGTCAGTAAGCAGGAAAAAGAAAAATGGGGAAAGATGATCGAAAACTATCTCCACCGCTCCAAGATGTTAAGGACGGTCTTTCTGCTCATAGACATAAGGCATGAGCCCTCAGCGAATGATGCGATGATGTATGAATGGATTGTGGAAAACGGATTCAATCCGGTCATCATAGCAACCAAACTCGATAAGATAAACCGTTCCCAGAAGGATAAATGCCTTAAGATAATCAGGGAAAAGCTGAAAGTGATCCCCGGGACGCAGGTATTTCCTTACTCGGCCGTAACAAAGCAGGGCAGGGATGAGATATACGAATATATAGATTCGGTCCTTTTAAAGGAGAACGAAGGATAAAGGTCGTGATGATCATGCCCATTCCGGACATGACATTCAGATAGATTCAAATAAGGAGGAGAAAGATTATGAAAAAATTAACGGCACTTTTACTTGCCGGCGCAATGGTACTTTCACTTTGCGCTTGCGGTGCTGCAACGCAGACCGCAGATTCAGGAAACACGGACGCTTCAACAACAACGGAAACAGCAGCCGATACAGCAGCCGATACAGCTGCCGATGCTACAACGGAAGAAGCAAGTGATTCCCTCGACATCAAGGTCGGTTTCATCTGCCTTCACGATGAAAACTCAACTTACGACCTCAACTTTATCAACGGAGCCAAGGAAGCTTGTGCAACGCTTGGTATCGAACCCATCATCAAGACAAATATCCCCGAAGGCCAGGAATGCTACGATGCAGCATGCGAACTTGCTGATGCAGGATGCAGCTTCATCTTTGCAGATTCATTCGGCCATGAGGATTACATGATCGAGGCTGCAAAGGAATATCCCGATATCCAGTTCAGCCACGCTACAGGAACAAAGGCTCACACAGAGAACCTTGCAAACTACCACAACGCTTTCGCTTCTATATATGAAGGACGTTATCTTGCAGGTATCGTTGCAGGTATGAAGCTCAACGAGATGATCGAAGCCGGAACCATCACAGCTGACCAGGCTAAGATGGGTTATGTCGGAGCATTCACATATGCAGAGGTTATCTCAGGTTATACTTCATTCTACCTCGGTGCAAAGAGCGTATGCCCTACGGTTACAATGGAAGTTACCTTCACGGGATCATGGTATGACGAGACAGCCGAGAAGGAAGGCGCTACAAAGCTTATCCAGGACGGTTGCGTACTCATCTCTCAGCATGCCGATTCAATGGGTGCTCCCACAGCATGTGAGAATGCAGGTGTTCCCGATGTTTCTTACAACGGATCGACAAAGACTGCATGTCCCAACACATTCCTTGTTTCTTCAAGGATCAACTGGGCTCCTTATTTCGAGTATGCCATCAAGGCTACGGCAAACAAGGAAGCTTATGATACAGACTGGACAGGAACGATCGCAACAGGTTCCGTATGTCTTACAGAGCTTGGCGACAGCGTAGCTGAAGGAACACAGGAAGCTATCGATGCTGCAAAGGCTAAGCTTCAGGACGGCTCACTTCATGTATTTGATACTTCAACATTCACTGTTGAGGGCAAGCCTCTTGATTCATACATGGCTGACGTAGATACAGATGCCAACTATGAAGGAGACCATGAAGTAGTTGTTGACGGTTACTTCAACGAGTCAGGCGCAGGATTCCGTTCTGCTCCTTACTTCGACCTTCAGATCGACGGTATCTCACTGCTCGATACAGCATTCTGATCTGACTTTTAAATTGTGTCCGGGCGGCTTATAAAGTCGCCCGGTTCTGCTTATGGAGACTTAAACATTGGAAAACGGTAACGCAGCTGTTTCAATGAGAAATATTACCAAGACCTTCGGACAGGGTGTCATCGCAAATAAGGACGTGAACCTTGATATCCGTAAGGGAGAGATATTATCTTTGCTTGGCGAGAACGGGTCGGGAAAGACCACCCTGATGAACATGCTCTCGGGGATATATTATCCGGATTCGGGTGAGATATTCATAGATTCAAAACCCGTCAGCATAAGGTCGCCCAAAGATGCATACGATCTCGGCATAGGTATGGTACATCAGCATTTCAAACTTGTTGATGTATTAAGTGCCGTGCAGAATATCGTATTGGGACTCCCGGGCAAGCTCGATCTTAAGGGAGCCCGTGAAAAGATCAAAGAGATATGCGATAAATACGGGTTCGATGTAGACCCCGATAAAAAGATATATAACATGTCGGTATCCGAAAAACAGACGGTCGAGATCGTCAAGGTACTTTACAGAGGGGCCGACATACTTATACTGGACGAACCTACCGCGGTGCTTACGCCGCAGGAGACACAGAAGCTTTTCGACGTTATGAGGAACATGAAAAAGGACGGAAAAGCTCTTGTCATAATCACTCATAAGTTAAATGAGGTCCAGGAGATATCCGATAAGGTAGCCGTTTTAAGACAGGGTGAATATATCGGAACACTGATCACGAAAGATACGAATCCGCAGGAGATGACCGATATGATGGTCGGTCACAAGGTGGAACTTAACATAGAACGTCCCACGCCGCTTGAAGCGCCTAAGCGCAGGATAAAGGTCGAGGGACTTAACGTTATCAACGAAGAAGGAATACAGAAGCTCAAGGATGTCAGCTTTGAGATATATTCAGGTGAGATATTCGGTATCGCCGGTATATCGGGATGCGGACAAAAAGAGCTCCTTGAGGCCATAGCCGGACTTCAGAAGGTAGAGTCGGGATCGATAAAGTATATCGATGATGACGGAACCGAAAAAGAACTCATCGGAATGGATCCCTTGAAGATAAAGGAACTCGGAGTGGCATTAAGCTTTGTTCCCGAGGACAGACTCGGAATGGGACTTGTGGGCAACATGGATATTTCGGATAACATGATGCTTAGAAGCTTCAGGGACGGTCACGGTGTGTTCACGGACAGAAAGACTCCGCATAAGAAGGCCGAGGGTATCGTTAACGTGCTCCATGTTGACACTCCCGGTATAGAAACACCTGTAAGAAGGCTTTCCGGAGGAAACGTTCAGAAGGTACTTGTCGGAAGGGAGATATCCCAGAAACCCAAGGTACTCATGACGGCATATGTCGTAAGAGGACTTGATATCAACTCTTCTTACACGATATACGAACTCATTAACATGGAAAAGGTCAACGGAACGGCAGTCATTTTTGTCGGAGAAGACCTTGACGTACTGCTTCAGATATCCGACAAGGTAATGGTACTGTGCGACGGGCAGGTAAACGGTATACTTGACGGAAGAAAAGCAACAAAGAGTGAAGTGGGTCTTCGGATGACTTCGCTTACCAAGGAGGATGCGGACTGATGATAAAGAAAAATAAAGAGCCGTTATTCCATCTGGTAAAACGCGATACTCTTCCCAGACACATAAGAATACTGATAAGACTTGGCGCGATAGTGCTCGCACTCATACTCTGTGCCGCACTCACCGCTTTTTTCACCGGGATCAATCCGATCCAGGTTTACGGATCGATCATTTCGGGAGCTTTCGGATCCGCAAGAAAAACATGGATCACCTTGCAGGATCTTTCGGTGCTCCTTCTTATATCACTCGCACTCACGCCTGCGTTTATGATGCGATTCTGGAATATCGGAGGCGAAGGTCAGGTGCTCATCGGAGGACTTGCTACCGCGGCGTGCATGATCTGCCTTGAGGGAAAAGTTCCGAGTGCGGTCATAATGATCCTTTCGTTTATAACGGCAGTCCTTGCCGGCGCATTCTGGGGATTTATCCCGGCGTTTTGCAAATCAAAGTGGAATACCAACGAAACCCTTATGACCCTTATGATGAACTATATAGCGACCCAGATAGTGTCGTTCTTCATCATAGTATGGGAAGTTCCCAAGGGCTCGGGAAAGATCGGTATCATCAACCAGAATTCTCATGACGGCTGGATGCCCGCTCTTTTCGGATCGAAATACATGCTCTGCATCACGGTTTCGATCATAGTGATGGTATTTTTGTATATCTACTTAAAATACAGTAAGCACGGATATGAGATCCAGGTCGTGGGTGAAAGTGAGAACACCGCAAGATACGTAGGTATCAAGGTCGGAAAGGTCATAATAAGGACCATGCTCCTTTCCGGAGCTTTGTGCGGCCTTGCCGGAATGCTCCTTGTTGGCTCGATCAACCATACGATCACAACAACCATAGCGGGAGGCCAGGGATTTACCGCGGTCCTCGTTTCATGGATGGCCAAGTTCAATCCTTTTACCATGGTTCTCAGCGCATTCCTTATCATCTTCATGAAGAGGGGCGCCGGAGAGATAGCGACGAATTTCGGACTGAATCAGTCCTTTGCGGATATACTTACCGGTATAATCCTGTTCTTTATCATCGGGTGTGAGTTCTTTATCAACTACAAGATAAAGCGCAGCGAAAGACACGATGAGAAAGGAGGCAGCGAATGTTAGGATTTTTGTCTTTTATTCCCAGAGCGGTCGGACAGGGGATCCCGCTTCTTTACGGATGTACGGGTGAGATAATAACCGAAAAATCCGGAAACTTAAACCTCGGAATCCCGGGTGTCATGTATGTCGGCGCGATAAGCGGTGTAATAGGTTCGTTCTTTTATGAAAACTCCGTTAAAGGAGGAGCGATGAACGGATTCCTGGCTATAATGATCCCGATGCTCTGTTCTCTGCTAGGTTCATTCCTTATGGGAATGCTTTACTGCTTCCTTACCGTAACGCTCCGTGCAAACCAGAACGTTACCGGACTTGCTATGACAACTTTCGGTGTCGGCTTCGGAAACTTTTTCGGCGGTTCGCTCATAAAGCTTTCGAACCTCGATGTTCCTACGATAGCACTTTCAAAGACCAGTGCATATTTCAGTGCGACACTTCCTTTTGCGGGGAAGATGGGATGGTTCGGACAGATCTTTTTATCATACGGATTCCTGGCTTATCTCGGAGTCATAAGCGCACTCGTTGTTGCGTTCATCCTTAAAAAGACGAGAGTCGGACTCCATTTGAGAGCAGTCGGTGAAAGCCCTACCACCGCAGATGCGGCAGGTATCAACGTTACGAAATACAAATATGTATCTACGGTCGCAGGATGCATGATAGCCGGACTCGGCGGTCTTTACTACGTAATGGACTATGCCAGCGGTATCTGGTCGAACGATGCTTTCGGTGACAGAGGATGGCTTGCTATCGCACTCGTAATATTCACGATATGGAAGGCCGATATAGGCATCTTTGCTTCCGTTCTTTTCGGAGGATTGTATATTCTTTATCTTTACATACCGACCGGAATGGAGCACATGGAACTTAAAGAGCTTTACAAGATGATACCCTATGTCGTTACGCTCGTGGTCCTCATAATCACGAGTATGAGGAACAGAAGGGAAGATCAGCCGCCGGCTTCACTGGGACTCAATTATTTCAGAGAAGACAGGTAAGCAAGTGCGAGTTTCTCTTCGGTGCGTATATATTCCGCTAATTCAATCCTACGCAGATAAGTCTCTCTAATCATTTCCGCAAGGTATCGGAAACGGACGCAACCGACCCTCATAAACATCCTGTTTGTCGGGTCTTTCTGCGACATCCGTGTCGCAGAATTGCTGTGATCTCAGGAAATGATAAGAGAGACTAATCTGCTCCGCAGTTCATTAGCGGAATATATACGCACCGATGAGTTTCTGCATAAAGCTTACATGATATAAACGAAAGGATAGTTGGATATGGAACTTCTTGAACAGAGAATACAGAAAGACGGAGCGGTGAAGGCCGGGAATGTTCTGAAAGTGGACAGTTTCCTTAATCACCAGATAGACATCGGTTTATTGAACGAGATCGGAAAAGAATTCAAGAGACTCTTTGCCGATACGAATATCACGAAGATCCTGACGATTGAGGCTTCCGGGATCGCGATCGCAGCGATAGTCGCACAGTATTTCAATGTTCCGGTCGTCTTTGCCAAGAAAACACAGTCAATAAACCTGGACGGTTCCGTATATACCACGAAGATACATTCATTCACTCATCAGAGGGATTATGATGTAATAGTTTCAAAGAAGTATATTTCGCCCGAAGATCATATCCTCGTTATCGATGATTTCCTTGCGAACGGATGCGCGGTCGAAGGGCTGATCGATATGATACAGAGTGCAGGAGCGACCCTTGAGGGTGTCGGCATCATAATAGAAAAGGGATTCCAGGACGGCGGTAAGCGCCTTCGCAAAAAAGGCATCCGCGTTGAGTCCCTTGCGATAGTCGATGCTATGGATGATGTGACCGGAAAGATAACATTCAGACATTAATAAAAAACGGATACTTACGGATCCGTTTTCTTTAGCTCTCTTAAAGGTCCTGTTGCTGCTGCGTTACCAGGCTGTAATAATATCCCTTCTTATCCATCAGTTCGCGATGGGTTCCCTGTTCGGTAATCTTCCCGTCTTTAACGGCCAGGATTATATCAGCGTCGGTTATGGTTGACAGCCTGTGGGCTATTACAAAGGAAGTGCGCCCCGTGATCACGGTCTTTATCGCTTCCTGTATCTGTTTTTCGGTAACGGTGTCGATAGATGAAGTCGCTTCGTCAAGCACCAGTATGCGGGGGTCGGAAATGATGGCCCTTGCAAAGGATATGAGCTGACGTTCGCCGGTCGAGAGCATTCCGCCTCCTTCACCCACATCCGAGTCCAGCCCGTTATCCATTTTTCTTACAACCTCATCGGCCGATACCGTCTTAAGGGCATTCCATATCTCTTCATCGGTCGCATCGGGTTTTCCGTATCTCATGTTATCCCGTACGCTGCCGGAGAAAAGGTGCGGCGTCTGAAGAACGTAACCGATATGTTTGTGAAGCCATAATTGGGAGCGCTCCCTGGCGTCACGGCCGTCGATCAGCAGTTTCCCGGATGTCGGTTCATAGAATCTGCATACCAGGTTTACGAGTGTCGATTTACCGGCACCGGTCTCTCCGACTATGGCAACGTTTGTCCCGTGAGGGACCTTCAGATTGAAGTTTTCGAGCACCAGTTCCTCACCGTCGGGATATTGGAACAAAACATCCCTGAATTCTATATCTCCGTAAAGTTCTTCCCAGTTTTCGTATTTCGGATCAAATGTATCTCCGTACTTTTCAATGACTTCGGGTGTGTCAGCAACATCCGATTCCGTATTGATGAGGTTCGTAAACCTTTCTATGTTTATCTGTATCGTAACGAGAGAAGTCAGGGTGTTGATGATCATCTGTATCGGTTCTATGATCCCTACCGCATATGACATGAACACGGAAAGGGTACCGATGAGCATGGCGTTTTCCAATGTGAGGATGCCGCCTTTCCAGAGGACTATCGCCAGTGCGACAGAGGAAAGCAGAGTGACCGTCGAACTGAAAAGCGCTGAATAATGGGCCGTATTAACTGCGGCTTTTCTCATATTTGAAGTATCTTCCTTAAATCCGCCGAACATCTTTTCATGAGCTGACAGTGTCTTTATCGAAAGAGCCCCGGTTATGCCTTCATTAAAATCTCCGGTTATCGTGGAATTGAGCTCACGCACTCTGCGGTTAAGCGGTACGAGCTTTTTCTGGAAAAAGATGATGAAGATCACGGCTATCGGGAACAAGATCGAGATCATGAGTCCCAGCTTTATGTTGGTCATGAACATCACTATGATCACGAAAATGATGTAGGCAGAGTGCCAGACAAGATCCATGAGTCTCCAGCTTACCAGATCGCCTATCTTTCCCGAATCCGACATGACCCTTGCGTGGATATATCCGACGTTGTTCTGGTTAAAGTAGGAAAAAGAAAGCGTCTGGAGGTGATTGAACGCGGCATTCCTCAGGTCCCTGTCGACATGCAGTTCAAGCTTTGAACAAAGGAAGCAGGTATAAAAGTTATCCCATACATGGAATAGCAGCAGCGCGATATATCCGGCTATGACAAAAGGCAGCGTATCGAGAGTCCCGAGCGCTATGTTATGGTTTATCACATATTTGTTAAAAAGCGGATAAAGCGAGTCTATAAGACTGCTCACGGCACCAAGGAATATCATTAATACCATGCGCTTCCTGTACGGTTTTATGAATTTGGATAAGGCCGGTATCCCGTAGAAGGGGAGTGGCTTGCTTTTCGTGTTTTCTTCCATGATCTATACCGTCTGCTGCAGGTCGTATATCCTGCGATAGATTCCGTTTTTGTTATACAGTTCTTCAGGGCTTCCCATTTCGGCAACCCTACCTTTATCAAGGACGATTATCTTTGAGGCGTTCATCAGGGTCGATATCCTGTGAGCGATGATGATGGTCGTGGCTTCGGTCTTTATATCCGCAAGCTGCTTTCTTATCCGAAGGTCGGTCTCGGCATCCACGGCAGAAAGCGAATCGTCGAATATCATTATCGGTGCATTCTTTATGAGCATCTGCGCTATGGCCGTCCGCTGCTTTTGGCCGCCGGAAAGGGTAACGCCCCTTTCTCCGACATATGTATCAAATCCGTTGGCAAATTTATCGATGGTCTCATCAAGAGCTGCTATCCCGGCGACTTTTTCAACCTCATTCATTCTTATACTGTCTGCGGTCAGTGCGATGTTTTCGGCTATGGTTCCCGAGAAGAGATAAGGCTCCTGGAGAACGACACCTATGTTGCGGCGAAGATGCTCGAGCTTTATGTCCTTTATGTCGACACCTCCGATGAGTATCCTTCCTTCACCTTTTCCCAGTTCATAAAGCCTGTCGAGGAGCCGGATAAGAGTCGTTTTTCCGGATCCTGTTCCGCCGAGTATTCCTACGGTCGTTCCTTTTTCTATCGTAAAGCTTACGTTCTTTAATTCGGGAACGGAATCTTCTTTTCCGTTGTTATAATCAAATGTTACGTTTTCAAACGTGATGTCCCTGTCGAGAGGATATTCCGCGGCACCTTCACGGTCTGATTCTTCGGGAGAATTCATGATGTACATGATCCTGTCGATGGAGATACCGGCCTTACTCATATCCGAGATTACGCGTCCCAGCATTCTTACCGGCCACATGATCATTCCGTTATAAGATATAAATTCAATGAATTCGCCGGCGGTAAGGGTTCCGTTAACACAAAAGACCGCTCCGACGGAGATTATGAGCAGTACCTGAAGTCCGCCTGCCAGATCGCCCGACGCCCAGAAAGAAGAGAGCAGTTTAAGAAGGTCGATCCAGGTGTTTATGTATTTTTCGTTATATTCGGTGAAACGTTTCTTTTCGTATGCTTCGCTTCCGAAGGCTCTTACAACGCGCACTCCGGTCAGGTTTTCCTGGATCATTGCCGAAAGTCTTCCTTCCATGGCATCCACTTTTGAAAATGTTTCGCCTATCTTTTTATGGAAGTAGACAGAATACCCCACGATGACCGGAACAAGCGCCATTGCCACAAACGTAAGCCCGACGTGGATCCTTAGCATGAACGCGACTGCGAGGACTATGAGGATCACGACACGCATAAGGTTCGTAAGCTGCTCCGAAAGGAACATCCTGACAGTGTCCACATCGGAGGTGCATCGCTGTATGATGTCTCCTGTCTGGTTAGTGTTATGCCAGTTCATCGGAAG